>JACRQB010000109.1 GCA_016222925.1 Nitrospirota bacterium
CTCCGGTGAAAAGGGCGGCGAGATTGTCTGTGCGGCACCAGCCAATGAATTCATCCAGGACCGTCGTCCCACGACCGCTCGATACTTGCGAGGCGAAGACCACATTCCCCTGCCCATCACGCGACGATCCGGCAACGGCAAAATGCTGGTTATGGCCGGCGTTACCGAACACAACCTGAAAGACCTGTTCGTTCGGATTCCCCTCGGCATGCTCGTGTGTATCACCGGCGTCTCCGGGTCTGGCAAAAGTACATTAGTCGAAGATACCCTCTACCGCGCCGTAGCCCGCGCGTTTCGCGTGGACTCCCTTCCGATGGGGCGCTTCAAAGCCATCAAGGGTATCGAGCACCTCAAAGGCATCAAGTTGATCGACCAACAGCCGATCGGGCGTACCCCTCGCTCCAACCCCATCACCTACCTGAAAGCCTTCGATGAGATCCGCCGGCTGTTTGCTTCTGAACGGGACGCACTCCGGCAGGGATACACGCCCGGTCACTTTTCTTTTAATGCCTCTGGCGGTCGCTGCGAACGCTGCGAAGGCAGCGGCGTTGAAAAGTTGGAAATGTATTTCTTCGAGGATATCTACGCGCCCTGCGAAATCTGTGACGGCAAGCGTTTCAAACCCGAGATTTTGAAGATTCGTTACCGAGGCAAGAACATCTCCGACGTACTCGGCATGACAGTGGAGGACGCGCGCTTCTTCTTCACGGGAACACCCAAGCTCCAGGAACGCTTGCACCTTCTCACCTCCATAGGGCTCGGATATTTACGACTAGGCCAATCCGCCACGACACTCTCCGGGGGTGAAGCCCAGCGGTTAAAAATCGCCGCCGAGCTGAAGGACGCCAGTGCGAAAGATGTTCTCTATGTCATGGATGAGCCGACCACCGGCCTGCACTTTGACGACATCAAGAAATTGCTCGCTGTCCTCCACAAACTCGTGAATGCCGGCAACACCCTGGTTGTCGTCGAGCACAATCTGGATGTGATCAAATCCGCCGACTGGATCATCGATCTCGGCCCCGAAGGCGGCGCCGGCGGCGGGCAAATCATTGCAGAGGGAAGACCGGAGCAGGTCGCCAAAGTCGCCGCGTCCCACACGGGACGATTCCTGACACAGGCACTCACAAGCTAGAGATGATCCGACACCGAACAACCTGCTGATTACGGCTCTGGTTTGTCTGCTTTGGCCATGGGTTGCTTACCTTCCAGCTTCTTATGCAGATACTTTTTGCTGAACGTGGTGATGCCGAAGGCAAGTCCGATAGCGATGGGAACAAAAATCGCCGAGGCAATATTCGCATTCTTGAGCCAACCCATTTCCTGAAGCCCTTTGAACACATATCCACTTAGGCCGGCCAGGTAATACGCAATGACGATGACCGACAATCCCTCAACGGTATGCTGTAGCAGCACTCCGCCTCGCAGCGTGTCGATCCGCTTCAAAAGCTGTTGATAGCCTTCCGCCACACCCGTAATGCCGCTCAGCACATAGTCCGAGGTCGGACGATACGACTCCAGGGGTTTCTCTGCCAACGACGCCAGGGTGGAATGCACGATCCTGTCGTAGGGAAGCGAGGCGGATAACTCGAAGTGGAGTGTTCCCGCCATGCGGTTGGTTTTCAAGAGGTCCTGCGTAAGGGTATTCAACCAGCGCTGCAACGCCTGGGAATCAGCGTGTCCAATGTGGTTGGTGATGATCTCGCGCTGTTTCAAGTGAACCTGTTCGAATTTATAGACCTGATCAATAGCAGCGGAGAACAGCGGCTTCTGCATGAGCAGTAAATGATAGTAGGTCTCGATCCGGACAATGGCATCGACAATGTCTTTCAGGCGTGAGGGATCGCCTTGCGACGGTCCGACACTGACCCAGTACCGTTCTCGCTCTTGGTCGTCCGGTGTAAAACTTGTCGCGACACATGTCTGCTCATTGAAGATTCGGCTGCCGTACAGAACCGGGCCAGGCATCAGCACGCGCAGCTCGTGGCGAGGCGGAAGCATGCCCGTCGTCAGCAGAATATCCAAACGGCAGACCACCGTCCCAAGCGGCTCCACAGGAAACGTATACTCCGGAAACGTCAATGGCCCAAAAGTCGGTGCCCCGTTCGCTTGCGACGGCAGATGCCAGAGCTGGTAATTATAGTATTCCGTATGGGCTTGCCAGATGAGGATGAGCCGATCGCCGTTTCCCGCTTCCTTCACACCGTAGCCGAAATTCTCCCTGACGTAGGTCGCCTCAGCAGAAATCTTAAGATGTCCCAACAGCGACTGGAACTCCACCCGACTGGCCGGACGCTGTGTCGGCGGGTCGGACATGCGAAATGCTTTATAGTGCACATGGGCCGGGGCCCGCAGCCATCTCCCGATCGGCTGGTGCGGGCGTTCGTGTAACTTTCTCAACAAGGCCTCAGCTCCTGGCCGAGACGTATCCGGCTGATTCACGTATTCGTTCTCCCTCTTCGTATAAACTCTCTCATCCAACTTCACATTTGACGCGACGATCGCGTCAGGAATCTTGCATCCGAACTCTCATGCAGACACGGATGACCTCCGCAACAAGCCACTCTCCCTCACAGCATAGACGAGCCTAGCACTCGGCGTGCGCACGCTTCAATGATGATGGAGTCGGTGTCGGTCGGGACGCGGGAAGGCTTCAGTTGCAGGATGGATCGAAGGGCATGTCGACGTACGGCTGATAGGCTTCGCCCAGCGTGAGGAGGATATCCCCCCAGACACGCGTCGGTTCTTTTTCAAACACTGCCTGCGGATCCGCGGGCAACGTAATCCATGAGCCAGTTTTCATTTCATTCTCCAGCTGGCCTGGCCCCCACCCCGAATAGCCAAGATAGGCACGGAAAGATTCCTTCGTCCCGACACCGGTGAGAATCCGTTCGACCATGCCGACGTCTCCGCCAAGACAAACTCCGTCGAACACGTGGTGCGCATTATCCGGAAACTGATCACCCCGATACAGCAGCATCACTTGATTCGTCTGCACAGGGCCACCGGCATAGAGCACATGGGCCGATCCCTCAAGCACCGGAACCTGAGGCAAGGCCTCAGAGATGGACATGGCCGTCGGACGATTCACGATGACGCCGAGCGCTCCTTCCGACCCATGTTCACACAGCAACACAACGGTCTGGCGGAAGTTCGGATCGCGCAGGCTTGGTGCCGCGATCAGAAACATCCCTTTACGGAGCTCGGTGTCCATAGAACGAAATCCTACTCTGCCCACGCAACTTGCGCAAGCACTGAGCTGCTCTCAGCAGGAAATGACGGTGGAGAGAATTTACATCTTGTACAGCGACGTGCGACGGTCGCGAAGCAGATCGTTGTAGCGATTCAAACTCTTGTTGCGGGCTTGTGCCGGGTCAATCTCAACGATCGTCAGCTCTTCTTGGTCATGAGACGCCCGATGTTGAATCACCCCCTTCGGGGTGACCACTTCGCTCTGGCCGATATAGGTCAACCGCTCTTTTCCACCTCGTGCCTCGCTCCCGATGCGATTGCACGTCACAGCAAACACGCGATTTTCAAGGCACCGCACCGGCATGGAATCCGGACAGTTCGGCAAGACCAGATTAGAGGGATGACAAATGATCTCGGCCCCCTGCATCGCTAAGGTACGTGCCGCCTCCGGATAGTACCAATCGAAACAGATCATGATCCCGATCTTCGCGACCCCGATGTCCCACACAAGAAAGCCTGAGTCGCCGGGAGTGAAGCATTGTGTCTCTTCGAAAAAGAGATGCGTCTTCCGATAGCATCCCAGAAAACCAGACGGTCCCACGACCACGGCGGAGTTGTAACAGCGGGAACCGGATCGCTCAGGCAGTCCCGCCACAAGATGCAGCTTGCGGCGTTTCGCAATGTCGACCAAACAACGGACCGTGGGGCCGGCAGGAACCGGTTCAGCAAGCTGATGCGCTTCCTGCTGTGAAAGAAATTGATAGCCGGACGCAAACAACTCCGGCAGCACGATGAGGTCCGCATCCGCCTGGTCCAGCTTGGCCGTGACCATCTCCAGATTCTTGGCCACCGCACCGAACTGTGGATCGAATTGGTAAAACCCGACGCGCATGACACCCTTTTCTTCATACCAGAACGGGCAGGGATTGTGTCCCTGCCCGTTCTGAAAAACAGTCTCGCGGGGCGCAGCCGGCTACTTCACTTCGGCCAGGTGCGTGGCTCCACCACTCGCGTGTTCGGTACAGGCCTCCGCATGGCCGGCCTTTCCGTGTTTTACCGCCTCGGTCAGATGCTTGATCCCCTCATCAAAATGAGGGTTTTTCGTTCCTGCGGCCATCGCATGCTTGAGTGCCTCCTCCGCATGCTGCACACAGGCATCGGCGTGGCCTTCTTTTCCATGTGATGCGGCACCTCGTGCATGCTCGACGGCTTCGCTCAGATGCGGATTGGCAGCGGCAAACGCTGCGTCACTCAGCACTGGTGCGCCAACCAATACGCCAAATCCAAATACCAACATCGCACTACGACAGATTCTTCTCATCATGGCTGCCTCCTTGATGGTGGAAGATGCGAATTGTTACGTTGAGAAATTCTCAAATTCACCTTACACAGCGCTTCTCCAGACTGTCAAGAAGGCTTGGAGGTTGGATCAAACCCGAGCATTTGTTTCTGAGCTTCGAATACCCGACAAGTTTGAGAATGAAATAGAGCCAGGCCGATCGCACCCCGCCGGTGCAGTAGCAAATGACGTCCTGCCCGTTGTCTATCCCCTTGGCGGCCAGCATCTCCCTGATCACGGAGAGATCTTTAACCGTCGCATCCTTATTCAAGAATCCATTCCACGCCACATGGATGGCTGAGGGGATGTGACCGGGCCGTGGGATACCCGACACCTCTTTCCCCAAATACTCTTCAACACTCCGCGCATCGAGGATCGCCGTCTGCGGATGCGGCCCCCTGACGAGGCCTTTCAGACGCAACCGGGTGTGGCCCAGATAGTCCAACATCCAAAACATCCGCCCTTCATCGCCCCAATTGTCGAAGGGATTAGAGTAGATCACCACTTCGCTGTCTTGATTGATTCCAAGCCGCTGGAGAATACGCTCGATCTCGCCGAGATTTGGATTGAGTAAGCCTTTCGCGACGGCGCTGGGATCGCTATATTCATGCCATGTGGAATGCACGGCTCCAGGAATATGTCCGCCGAATTCATAGGCGGCCTTGCCTCGCACGTCGATGATCACCACGCCCGATTGACCTAATTGCCGCTGAAGCGATTCCGTATCGATGAGTAATGGATGTGTCACGATGCCTGGCTCTTTCTCGCCCGCGACGGGCGATTCAGCTGTGCGCAACAGCTTTGCAACTGTTGCCATTCTGTTGGCGACGGACGTGCGATAGGGATATGGTAGCGCACTCTGGCCCTCAGCTTGAGTCCGTCCGTCTTCTCGGGTATCCGATACGCAAACTGGTAGTCACGGCTGTCCTGTGGGAACAGTCGATTATCATACAACTCTAGGATAGCCGGCTGCCACAGAATCCACCGCCCCATGGTCGAGCTCTGCTGTTCCAACACGTTTCCCTGTCGATCTTCCACCAGAAACTCAACCGTAAAAAATCGATCGGGGTCACCCGTTGGGATCTTATGCCCGGCACCGGCATTCGTCAGGGTGAGCGTAAATCCGACCCGATCGCCAGGCTTCGGAGCAGCGGTGTCCGCTTTCACCTGAACCGCCACCGCTCGCCCTACCATATCGGGATCATGTCCACCTCGCCAGAGATGTCGCCGCCCCTTGCGGACCGGTCCACCCAGGGCCACCGGTCTCTCAATCTCCGGCATGTGGCAACTCTGGCAAATGAAGCCCCGCTCCTGCCAGTACTGGCCCTCATATTCCACATAGGTCCCGCAAGGCCCCACTCTGTAGAACTGTGCCGGACCGGACACGACATTGTGACAGCGATTGCAGACCTGCGTCGTGCGGAAATTTGGATCGAACTTCGTGAGGTGCGGGGCCACGGAATCTTCGAACGGCCCGTAGATCACGCCGTCGCGCACATGACAAGCCGCACAGGTAATCGACTCCTTTTGATACTCGGGATCGTAATGTGGGTTTGGTTCTTGAATCGCTTTCTCCACTCTCCCTCGCGGAATCTCTTTCACCAGCGTGGGCTGTTGGTTCTCGAGCGGCGTGTGGCAATTGAGACAAACCCAAATGTTCTTATCCTTCTTCCAATAGGCTTGGAAGAACGGATCTTCATAGGCATGAGCATGAATACTCGTCTTC
>JACRQB010000290.1 GCA_016222925.1 Nitrospirota bacterium
ATCCGTACTTTGAAGGCATGGCGGTTGTGCAAGGCCACATTGTGCTTGCTCCCAGTGGATCAGGACAGTCCATCAAGGTACTGAGTCCTCTGTCAGATCAGGGTACCGCTATCGCTCGGACGCCCGTTCAACTCTCGGGTGTGCATGTCAACGGGGTGCTCCACGCAAGCGGGGATATTACGATAGCCGGAAGAGTCCGAGTGTATGGAGCGGTGGCAGCAGGTGGGACGATTACCTCTACCAGTCCAGGAAGCACACTGGAGGTGTGGTATGACCACGATCTCAGTCGAGGGCTCTATCGTGGATTGCCCGTGGTCTATCGTGCCCCCGGGACATGGATGACGCGATATTGAGCTGTAGATGAAGCTCGAGTGCTATCAGTGAGAAAGCAACTTCTTATTGTCGATGTGAAAGGATGAGATAGAATGATCACTCAAAGCGTTGAAACTTATCAGAAACGGCAGGTCCTCTCAGTTGCCAGTCTAAAAAAACTGTCGATGGCCAAACCACCTCGCAAGATGACGATGGGGCGCAGTCTCTTAGACTGCATCGCCTATCGTGGGCTTATCAAACAGGCAGAACTTGATGCTGCAATAGAAGAATCTCTCTCGCGGGAAATTGATCTGGAAACCCTCTTGCTCGATAAGTACCGCGTGCCGAAGTCTGCCCTCGGGTCAGCGCTCAGCGAATTCTACCAATGCCCCTACGTTTCTTATGATGAGCGCACTGTCATCGACCCGGAGCTCTTGAAAAACCTCAGCTTCGACTATCTCAAAAGAAGTGCCTGGATTCCGTTGAAACGACAGGGGTCTGTTCTCGACATTATCATTAATGATCCACACGATCTGGAGAAAGGCCTCGATATTCGACGTGCGTTCCCTGGGACGACGACACGCTTCTCCGTCGGGCTTCGGCGGGATATCGAGCAATATCTTTTTGTCGCAACAGGCCAGGCCAACGGAGGATCGATAACCGAGATTCTGGGAGAACTCGTCGATGAAGCGGGCATTGAACGAAACGGCGAGGCCGAGTCCGGAGAGATCGATGAAAACGATTCGGCCATCGTGCGCCTCGCGAACCAGGTGATCGCCGAGGCCTATCGATTGGGGGCCTCTGACGTCCATATTGAACCCTATTCGGATCGCAAGGAGACAGCCGTACGGTTTCGTGTCGATGGGAGCTGACGGCAAAGGACACCATGCCCTTAGAGGCGATGGACTTTTCCCCAGACGTGCTGCAGATCGTTAAAGAACTGTCCGAGCATCCGCATGGAATTTTCCTTTGTGTGGGGCCGACTGGATCAGGGAAAACCACCACCCTGCACGCCGTCATGAAGCACATCAACACCGATGAGCGAAAGATTTGGACTGCAGAGGATCCCATCGAGATCACACAGGAAGGTTTGAGGCAGGTTCAGGTGCATCCGAAAATCGGGTTTACCTTTGCCACGGCGATGCGGGCATTCCTTCGGGCCGACCCGGATGTGATCATGATCGGAGAGATGCGCGACAAAGAAACGGCCGATATCGCGATCGAAGCGTCGCTCACCGGCCATCTAGTGATGAGCACGCTCCATACCAATAGCGCAGTAGAAACAGTCACTCGATTGCTGGACATGGGTTGCGACTCGTTCAATTTTGCCGATGCGATGTTGGGAGTATTGGCCATGCGCCTCTGCAAACGCATTTGTTCTCACTGCAAAGAAACCTACCATCCGACTCAGCAAGAGTATGACGAACTCGTGCAAGGCTATGGAGTGCGATGCTGGGACAAGCTAGGGGTTCCCTACACGGAAGACTGGACCCTCTCTCGTGGGCGTGGTTGCGAGATCTGCAATCACAGCGGGTTTAAGGGACGGGTGGCGCTGCACGAACTCCTGGTTGGGTCTGAAGACATTAAGAATCTGATCCAGGCCAAAGCGAGGACAGCCGAAATTCTCAGCGTGGCAATGCGGGACGGAATGGTCACCTTGTTGCAGAATGGGATCCAGAAGGTGCTGAGAGGTCTAACGACCTATCGGCAAGTCCGAGCTGTTGCGATAAAGTAGCCTTGTAAGGAGGGAAGCAACCAGTTGAACCTGCTTTAGGGAGTTTGCTCCAACAATAGGGCGAACGCTTTCAGTTTCATGAGCATATCAGGTCGAACGCGGATGAATTCCAGGCCACATCGGTGCCCGGAAACCCAGCGAACTCCAGCCAGCTCGATCGTCGCCGGCCCCTCGCCGTTTAAAAGCTCGATATCCAGCGTAATGTAGGTCGAGACCGATGGAAGGTGCCTCGTCGTGATGGCACACCCCTGCGCCGAAAGGTTTAAAACAGTTCCGTCCGACGTGACTTCATTGCTGCACAATGTGCAAGGAAGCTGGACGGCAAACCGCTGGACCTTGCGGAACTCTTGTTTCATACGATTCCTTCTCACCTCTGCAGATTGAATCCTACCCGATCCTCCGCCTGTTGTCCTAACCCTCTCTCATCTGCAGGAGCGACTACTCGCATATTCCCAATGCTGGATCGCCACCCCATGGACTAAACCCGTACAACGTCCTGGGCGAAAATTGTCGTACATAGGCGCACAAAATGACCAAATTGGGTTGGCCTTGTCAGGGAATGAATGCCACCAAATCAAGAGGTTAGATGGGGGAAACGTCTTGCCGGGAACGGCATGCCCCTTGCTCGGTCAGGAGGTGTCATGGTGCAACCTGTAATAGGATCAAATCGAGGACGGTGGGGGCAGAGCGGATATACGCTTCTGGAATTGATGATCGTCGTGGCGATCATCGGAGTGATCGCAGGCATTGGAGGAGTTAATTTCGGAGTGTGGAAATCTCGCGCGGACTTGAAGGAAGCGATTCAGCTTGTCAGGAACGAATTGGCGGTCGCGCGCATGACGTCGATGAGCCGAAATGTATCTGTCACCACGAATATCGCAGTCGTTCCTACGATGGTCACAGTGACAACCCTCAATACGAATACATTAGCGGTACTTTCTACAGCATCAAGCAAGATCACACGCATCGATGGCATAACCAACCAAACAGGAGGCGTGCCTGCTGCGCCTGTCTTTACAGCAGCTCCGGTTGCCACTGTTCAGTTCAATGCAATGGGATTTCGAGTCGGAGGAAACGTGCCGGGATCCCAAAACCAAGTTATTGGCATTGTCAATGACGTGGGGACCACCTATGCCATCCGCATTAATCCGCGTGGCGTGGTGGACTGGTGTCCAAGCCAATTCTGCATGGGGACTCGTTAGCGGGAAGAGATCATGAAGATAGTACGAACCGAATCGGGATTCACGCTACTGGAAGGCATGATTGCCACCGTGATCTTGTCGGTTGGCGTGATCGCCATGGGCGCGATGCAAGGGATTGCCATCACGCGCAACGTCGATTCGACGGAACTCACGCTCGCAACCAACATGGCTTCAGAAATGCTCGAGCGGATCCAATACAACCGTCGGAACGTCACGGCCTATGCCGGCATCGATACCAACAATCCATGTGTCCTTCCTGCAATCCAAACCATGGCGCAGGGAGATTGTGTCCAGTGGCAAGCGATGATGGCCAATCAAGGAGCCTCAGGGATTAGTCAGGCATCAATGCTGACTGGGGTGCGAGGGGTCGTGACCGTCAATCCGGTCGTGACCGTTCCACCGCTGAATCAGAGCAGGGTGAACGTCGTCATCACGTGGACTGGGCGAAATATGGGAACGACTGCAGCGGCCCCCCGGAGAGTTATGTTGGATACCACCATAGCACCGGAGTGAAGGGATAGTCGGCGGAACATGGAAAAGCCTAAGCTCCAGACGAGCAATCAAGACGGTATGACGTTGGTCGAGCTGATGTTTGCGGCCACCATTGCGGTAGGTATTGTGGCCGCCGGGCTTGCCGTGGTGACGTCGTTCGAACGGTCCAATGCCACCACGGGGCAAACGGGAGAAACGCAGCAGAACGTGCGAAACGCCATGGAAATGATTGCCCGAGATATCAGACAGGCAGGATTCGGATCGATAGGGGCCGTGGGCAATTGTCCAACAGCCATTGTCCCTCTGGATAATGCCGTCGCTGGGCCTGACACAGGTCCGGATCGTATCAGTCTGGTCGTGCCGCTTGGAAATCCAGTGGGGACGGCGACCAGACCGCCCTGGGTACTACAAGCCCCAATCGGCCCTGGCTACAATTCATTTACACTCTCGTCCCTTCAGGCCGTAACAGATATGGCCGCCGAGTGGGGCGGAGGCAGTTTAGTTGGAGCCACGGTGAGTGTTGCAGGGAGCTCAACCGCCACGGTAACCGCAGTCGGTGGATCAACGATCACCATCACGCCGGTTCCGGCTCCAGTAGCCTTTGGCGCGAATGCGCCGGTGTACCTACTCCAGTGCATCACTTACCAAATCATTCCGCCGCCAGATGCCAATGGGCTCTGTGACGGTCGCTCCCCATGTTTGGTGCGGGGCGTGGGCACAGGGGGCCTGGATTGCAATACGCCCAATAGTCGCTGCCTGTCCATTGCTGATGAAATCGAAGACCTGCAATTTACCTACGCTTGCGACGGGTGCTTTTTGGCGCAGAATGGCGGCATTCCCGACGGCATCATTGACAATCAGGTCGGGAGTGCCGCTGGGTTCGATCAATTGGATTTTATAAGTAATAACGCTTGGAATAGTGCGCCCATGACCCCGGACAAGATCAGTTTAGTGCAGGCCAGTATCGTCGGGCGTGAACGCTTTGTAGATCAAGGAACGGGAGAAGGGATCGTGGCCGGCCGTGTCGTGCAAGCTCAAGCCATGCAAGTGTCAGATCACAACCATGGAGCCGGGCTCTTTGCGGCCGGTGATTTCGCAGGACTCAATCCACCCTATACGTCGACCCGACGGCGCATGTTCGTTCGAACGATAGAGGTGCGCAATCCAGGGCGATAGTGATGCGAAGGAGATGTAGCGTGGGAACAATAGGTTCACAACTAAGACGGCACGGAGTGTTGAATAATGAGCGAGGCTTTGCTCTCTTTGGTGTATTTCTGACCATCCTCATGATGACGGCGCTAGGGATTGCCGCGATGACGATGACGGGGCTGGAGAATCGAATGGCTGGATTTGCCAACTCCACGGACGCAGCGGCGGCAGCGGCTGAGTCCTGTATAGGGACCGGCGTCAACGTGATTATGCAGACCTTGCAGGAACGGCAAGTCCCTCTCAGCTATGTCGGGCCCGCAGCGGTGATTCCCGCAAACGCCGAAGGCGCGATAGCACCTACCCTCACGCAAGAAATCATGGGACAAGCGAACAATAACGCAGACGGAGTTGGTGCGTCTCCCGATATTCAGATGACTGCCGGGCCCTTTGCAGTCGTTGGCGACATCGATCGCCTCTACTTCAAGAACAAGGTTGG
>JACRQB010000176.1 GCA_016222925.1 Nitrospirota bacterium
GAGATACCGCTCCGTCTTGCCTTTCTTCACTTTGAACAGCGGCGGCTGCGCGATATAGATATACCCCCGTTCGATCAGCTCGGGCATCTGTCGGAAAAAGAACGTCAAGAGCAAGGTTCGGATGTGGCTGCCGTCCACATCGGCATCGGTCATGAGAATAATCTTGTGGTAGCGAGCCTTGGCGATGTCGAATGCATCTTTCTCCGACTTGTCGCTCTCTTCGCGCCTGCGGCCGATGCCGGTCCCCAGTGCCATGATGAGGGTCCGGATCTCATCGCTGGAGAGCATCTTGTCGAAGCGCGCCTTTTCGACGTTCAAGATCTTCCCTTTCAAGGGCAGGATCGCTTGGAACTTGCGGTCACGTCCTTGCTTCGCGGATCCGCCGGCTGAATCACCCTCCACGATGTAGAGTTCGCTCAAGGCCGGATCCTTTTCCGAACAATCAGCCAACTTTCCGGGCAATGAGCCGCCGTCAAGCGCACTCTTTCGTCGGATCAGATCCTTGGCTTTCCGCGCCGCTTCTCGGGCGCGGGCCGCGTCGATGGCCTTACCGATGATCTTGCGAGCGACGGGAGGATTTTCCTCGAAATAGTTACCCAAGGCCTCGTTGACAGCGGCCTCGACCACGCCTTTCACTTCGCTGTTCCCGAGCTTCGCTTTCGTCTGGCCCTCGAATTGCGGATTGCGTACCTTGACGCTGACCACCGCCGTCAGCCCCTCCCGCACATCGTCTCCTGTCAGGGATTCGGTTTCTTTCTTGAAGAGATCGTTCGCATTGGCGTAGGTGTTGATCGTCCTGGTGAGAGCCGCCTTGAATCCGACTAAATGCGTACCGCCTTCTTTCGTGTTGATATTATTCGCAAACGAGAACAGGTTTTCCGCGTAGCTATCATTGTACTGGAGCGCCACTTCTAGAACCATTTCTGGCTTCTCGACCTTGACGTAGATCGGCTTATGCAGCGGTGTTTTGGCTTCGTTGAGGTGTTCAACGAAGGACATGATGCCGCCCTTGTACAAGAATACTTGCTCTTTCGCAGGCTCTTTCCGCTCATCCCTCAGGGTTATGGCCAGGCCTTTATTTAAAAAAGCGAGCTCGCGAAGCCGTTGGGCCAACACGTCAAAACTGAACTCCAGCGTCTCAAAGATTTGGTTGTCCGGTTTGAACCGAACTTTGGTCCCTCGGCGTTTTGTTTTGCCGGTTGCCTTGAGCGGGGCATCCGGTTTCCCACGTTCATAGCGCTGCTCGAATACTTGACCATCCTGCCAGATCTCCAGCTCAAGCCACTCCGACAAGGCATTCACGACGGAAATACCGACTCCGTGTAAGCCGCCGGAGACCGTATAGGCTCCCTGTTCAAACTTGCCGCCTGCATGAAGGACCGTCAATGCCACTTCGGCGGCGGACTTTTTTTGCGTGGGGTGCATGCCGGTGGGAATGCCTCGCCCGTTGTCGATGACCGTCACACTTCCGTCGATGTGGATCATGACCTCGATGGCCTCGCCGAACCCCGCCATATGTTCGTCGACACTGTTGTCCACGACTTCATAAACGAGGTGATGGAGTCCATCGATGCCCGTGCTCCCTATGTACATCGCCGGCCGCTTTCGGACGGCATCGAGTCCCTCAAGAACTTTGATCTGATCGGCGCTGTAGCTATCTGATTTAGGCTGGGAGGAGTCGTCTGTTGTCATCCGTTTCCTAACCGTCTGTTGCGAAGTGGGGTTCGCTTTGTTTGTTCCCGGGATACAAGTACGATGCCGATGGACTTTTAATGGGCTGGCAATTCTTCCGTGGCTTCCCCGTAATCCGGACTGCTGGAAAACAAGGTCATCTTATCGGATGCGAAGGAAATCTTTACCGCGCTGGCTTTATCCTTGGCCAGCACCGACACGCGACGCAGCGCGCTCTCCAATTCACTTCGACTCACGCTGATCTTCTTGCCGCTTTCTCTTGGGATGACCTGTTGGTAGTTAGGGTAGTTGCCTTCCATCAACCGAGAGGTCAGCAGCAAGCCGCTCTTGCGGAAGATCATGAGATTCTTCGAGAAACCGATGAGCGGTTCGGCATCTCCGCCTTCTTCCAAGAGACGGCGGATTTCATGCGCCGCCTTCTTCGGTATGATGGCTTTCATTTCCTGGGGCACACCTTTATTACCGGCCTTGCCGACTTCTTGCTCCGTCACTGCCAAACGATGGCCATCTGTGCCGACTAATCTCAGGGAAGTTTTCTTGTCGGTCACAACGAGAGTGACCAGGAGACCGTTCAAGATATATCGAGCATCGTTATCACCGGCGGCAAAGAGTGTCTTTCGTATCAATTCCAGAAGGCCCTCTCCTGAGAGCGGGGTCAATCCCTCGCGCTCGATCGTCGGCAGTGCAGGATATTCGCTGCTGGGAAGGCCGACGACTTTGAATTGGCTCTTTCCGGCTTGGATGGTCGTCCAGTTGTTATCCGTCGACGTCAGTTCGATGTCGCCAGGGGGTAACTCTTTGACAATCTCGAATAGTTTTCGGGCCGAGATGGTGACACCGCCAGTCGACAGAACGGTTCCCTTGTACAGACCTCGCAATCCAATTTCGAGGTCCGTCGCGACAATCTCCACCCCATCCTGCTTGGCTTCCAACAAGATATTGGACAGAATCGGCATCGTATTTCGTTTCTCCACGACACCTTGGACCCGCTGAAGTCCTGTCAATAATTCATCTCGCCCAATACGTATTTTCATAGAGAATTCTCCCTGCGAAGCTCTTAACTACGAAGAATTTGCTCTTTCAATGTTTCAAGCGTCGCTTGCAACACTGTGTTGGTCTCCTTGGCCTTTATGACCTGACGACAGGCGTGAATGATGGTCGTATGATCTTTACCGCCAAATTGGCGCCCGATTTCCGGGTACGATGCATCAGTCAGCTCTCGACACAAATACATGGCGATCTGTCGAGGATGTACAAGCGTCTTACTTCTGCGGCGAGATTTCAGCTCTGTCATCTTCACATGGAATTGAGTACAGACCGCCTCTTGAATATCATCCATCGCAACGATCTTTTTCTTATCCCCAATGAGATCGCGCAAGACGGTCTTGGCAAGATCAAGGCTTATCACCTGCCCAGTCAGCGAGGCATAGGCGCCTAGTCGAACCAGGCTGCCTTCCAGTTCACGGATATTGCTCTTCATCGTGATCGATAGGAACTGGATGACGTCTTCCGGCAGTCTGAGGCCCTCATCTTCTGATTTTTTTCTCAGGATGGCAATGCGGGTCTCCACATCAGGCGGCTGTAAGTCTGCAATCAATCCCCATTCGAAGCGAGATCGTAGACGCTCTTCGATATCCGGCATATCCTTCGGAAACCGGTCGCTTGAGAGAACAATCTGCTTATGGCCCTCATATAAGGCATTGAAGGTATGGAAGAACTCTTCCTGTGTCCGTTCCTTCCCGACGAGGAACTGGATATCATCGATCATCAACATATCGATGTGTCGATACCGTTTCCGTAAATCCATCATTTTGTCATATCGAATGGAGTTGATGACCTCATTGGTAAATTGCTCTGTGGTCAGATAGGCGATTCGTAGATCGCTCTTTTCAGCGACATGATTTCCGATCGCATTTAAAAGATGCGTCTTCCCGAGTCCCACCCCTCCATAAATAAAGAGCGGGTTATAGGTCTGTCCTGGCTGTTCCGCTACGGCCATACAGGCCGCATGAGCAAATTGGTTTCCGGCACCGACAACGAAGTTCTTAAATATATATTTTGGGTTGAGCTGGATTCCCCGTCGCGGCTTAGGCTGGGTGACACCTCGCGGCGCAGTGACAACACTCTGTGGCTCAACCTCCTGCACAGTGCTCTTTTGGCGGACGGTGAATGCAACACCCATCAATCCTCCACCACGAGCCGTGGCCATGGCTTCTGCTAATAGCGATCCATAATGAGCATCCAGCCATTCCCCGAAGAACTTATTCGGAACCCCAATATGCGCCGTCGAGTTTTCAATCCGGTCGAGGTGGACCGGTATAAACCATGTGTCATACACCTGCTTAGGAACTTTCGCCTGGATATACTG
>JACRQB010000177.1 GCA_016222925.1 Nitrospirota bacterium
CATCCGCATCAACCATGCCCAGCAGCGAAACACCCGTTCGGACAATGTCCATCGGGTGCGAACTGGAAGGCACCGCACCGAGGAATACTTCGAGCAGAGGAGGAAGAACAGCGTTTTCCATGAGGTCTGCTGAGAACTCTGATAACTCTTTTTGATTCGGCAGATGGCCGAACAACAGCAGATAGGCGACCTCCTCAAACGTACTGTGCTCAGCCAACTCGCGGATCGGATAACCCCGATAGAGGAGACCGGCTTCTCCTTCATCGACGAGACAGAGAGCCGACTCTCCGGCAATCACGCCTTCGAGGCCGTGGCTATAAACAGGACCGACTCGTGACTCAGTCACGAGGGACTCGCTCATTGCCATGCTCATAGCTCCTCCCTTCCCGGTGCTCCTGAACTTCGGTGTACCGGAGCAGTCGGTATAGTTCTTGTCTCGTCATCATGTGGTGAAGCCAGTCCTTCTGAGACCCGAACAGTTTGAGTTCGGCCAGCAACCTATCGACAGCTTGCAAAGCCGTTCGCAAGGTCGTTACCGGAAAGAGCACCGCTCGATACCCCAGTCTTTCGAACTCCGCGACGCTCAAAAGACTCCGCGACGCTCAAAAGAGGGGTTTTCCCGAACTCCGTCATGTTGGCGATCAACGGAACGGTGACTCCTCTCTTCCTGATTTCATTCGCGAAGGTTCGGAACTCTTCGGCAGACTCCAGTGCCTCAGGAAACAGCGCATCCGCACCGGCCTCGACATAAGTCGCCGCCCGGTGAATGGCGGCTTCCAGTCCTTCCACACCGCGGGCATCGGTGCGGGCCACAATCATGAAATCCCGATCCGTTTTGGCACGAGCGGCTGCCTCGATTTTTGCCGCCATTTCGTCGCCACGAACTAGCTGTTTTCCTGAAAGATGACCGCACTTCTTGGCCATGGCTTGATCTTCGATCTGCATGCCGGTGAGACCAGCAGCTTCAAACACCTTCACCGCTTCCGCCACGTCAACCGGTCCACCATAACCCGTGTCAGCATCAACGATCGTCGGGATCGATACCGCACGGGCAATCCTTCCCGCTTCCGCCGCCATGTCACTGAGTGTCAGAAAGCCAACATCCGGCACCCCACGGCAAGCAGAGATCGCGGCGCCTGAGACATACACGACTTCGTAGCCGGCCCGTTCAACCTGCATCGCAACCAGCGCGTTGAACGCTCCGGGAATGGCGAGGGTGTGTGTGGCCAACAATTCGCGCAAACGAGATGTCTTTGTCTGAATTTTTGAGTCCCTGTCCATGTTCGTCATCTACGCGCTGTCTTTGAACTCACATCCTCAAAAGCGGCATGAGTGTGCCAATGTCTTTGACCTGATCAAGCGTCCACACGAATTCGATCAGCCGGTCGATGCGGGACCGATTCAGTCGCCCAGCGGCTAACCGGCGAAACTTTGCTTCCAGATCCTGATCCGACATCGGATTGCCGGGATGTCCTACCGGCACATCAACCTGACTCATGTAAGTTTTACTCGCGTGGGTCTTGACCGTGATCCTAGTCGGCATGGTTTTCGGATAGCACCCCATGAATTCGGGCTGCTTCACGACACGGATCTTCTTCATCAGATCCCGTACAGCCGGATCGTGCAATCGTTTCGGACCGAACGACTGCAGCGTCACATGACCGTAGAGCAATGCCACTGCGACGCAATAGGGGAAGCTGTGATCAGCCGTCTCCCTCGTGGCCGGCTGCCATTTTTCAGGATCGCGTCCAATGATTTCGATGGCCACGTCATAGCTTCCGATCTCGATGTCGACGATCTGTTCTATGGCTCCCTCTCCTTCGGATTCCATGAGTTCGGCTCGCAGTATCCACGCCGCCTCGACCGCAGTCTGCGCGTGATACTCAACTGGGTAATGCTTAATATAAGTATCCAGAATCTTGAACTGAGGAGACAGGCTCCCGTCCAGGGCTGGTTCCTGTCCCCGTTCTGCGGCGAATGGCGCCAACTCCAATGGTCCTGAAACCAGTTTCATGAAGCCTTTTTCACCTTCGAAGATAGGCGATGGTCCCGTCATACCAAGCTGTGCCAGCATGGCGGCAAACACGCCGTTGCGGGCCGCGTTCGAGAACGCGCAGGCTTTCCACATGGACAGATCCCCGACCCGCGTCTGTCTAAGGGCTATATTCGCAATGCCGGCCAGATTGATTGCCTGTACCGTCTTCATCTTTGAAAGCTTCATGAGCTTGGCGGCACCGAGGGCAGAAGAAAAGGAGCCGTAGGTCACATGGTCCCAACCACGGGGACGAAGCGCTGCGGCATCGCAGAAGCGGCACTGAATTTCATAGGCAAGCGCAATGGCTTCAATCACTTGCTTGCCAGAAGCATGGATGGTCTCGCCGACTGCGGCTATGGCCGGAATATTATCGGAAGGGTGTGCCGGTTCCTTGGAAAGATAGGTGTCGTTGAAATCGAGATACCGGACCATTCCGCCATTTGCGAAGGAGGCGAGGTCTGGAAGCGTCTTGTGAGTAGTACCCCATAGCGTGGCACCGTGCGGCATCTTGACGGTCTGAGCTATTCGGCGGGCGACTCGACAGGGTGGCGCATCCCATGCCCCGAGCGCACAGCCAAGGCTGTCGAGCACGCGCCGTTTGACTTCGTGCGTAACCGCATCCTGTAAATCGCCGTAACGCAGAGACCGGCAATAGCGAGCGAGGCGATCGGCAAGCATCGGCTGCCCCTTTCCGATCTAGGCCATCCCTTTATCCCTCACGTTTGACGCCGCACGAATTCATGCCTCTGTTTCGGCCAATTTCGGCTGCCGCTTTTCCAAAAATGCCTGCACGGCTTCTTGTTTGTCGGCAGTGACACACAATCTGCCGAATAATTCCGCTTCCCTAGCCAAGCCCTCCGACAGGGGGATGTCGATTCCTCCCCTGATCGCATGAAGCGCTGCTTCGACAGCAGTTTTCCCATGCGTGATAATTGAAGCCGCGATGGTTTCAACCTGTGTGATCAATTCGTGTGGCGGTACCACTCGAGTGGCAACCGTTGGGTTCCTCCGAAGCCGGGAATGAGACCGAGTTTGATTTCCGGCAACGCCAGCATGACGCCTGCGGCCGCCACCCGAATATGACAGGCCAAAGCGAGTTCGAGACCACCGCCGACACACGTTCCATTGAGCGCGGCAAGAACCGGTTTGTCTGACCGCTCGATGCGGTTAAGAAGGGACTGCCCATGAACAGCAAACTCCGAACCTCCGTGCACGGTATTGAGATGGGCCAGTTCGTTGATGTCGGCTCCTGCGCAGAAAAATCGTCCCGTACCGGTCACAACCACCACTCGGACATACTCGTCTTCCTCCAACTCATTCAAGACGAGGTCGAGCTCCTTGAGCACGGAAAGATTCAGCACGTTCGCCGGCGGATTATGGAGAGTGATCCGTGCGACATGGTGAGAAATCGTCAATAATTGATGCGGCATAAGTCCTCCATACCAAACCA
>JACRQB010000178.1 GCA_016222925.1 Nitrospirota bacterium
CAAAAGGCTGCCATTCAGGCAGCCAAGCTCAACAGGAAGGTCGGGATCATCGAGCGAAAGGCCGTCGTCGGTGGGGTCTGCATCAATACCGGCACCATTCCAAGCAAATCCCTCCGCGAAGCGGTGCTTTACCTCTCCGGATTTCGGCAGCGGAGTATCTACGGAGACGAGTACCGCGTCAAGAAGAAGATCACGATCGAAGACTTGGCCTTCCGCGCGAATCATGTCATCAAACACGAGATCGAAATCGTGCAGAATCAGATGGCCAGGAATCAGGTCGATATGGTGTTTGGTTCCGCCAGTTTTCTCGATCCTCATCGTCTACGCATTCAACGAGATCATGGCACACTTGAACTGACGGCGGACTTTATTGTCATCGCCGTGGGGACAGAACCGGCTCGGCCGTCCCACATTCCCTTCGACGACCATGCGGTCATCGATACGGACGGCCTCCTGACCCTGAAACACATCCCCGACACCATCGTCATCGTCGGAGGCGGGGTGATCGGAACGGAATACGCCTCGATGCTCGCCGCCCTGGGAATCCCCGTCACTCTCATCGACAAACGTCCACGGCTGTTGGAGTTCGTGGACGCTGAGATCATTGACACGCTCCAACAACGCATGAAAGATCTGGGCGTGACGCTGTATCACGATGAAGAAGTTCTTGCGATCAAGCGAAAGTGGGACAACTCAATCCACGTGTCTTTGCGAAACAACCGGCCGGTCCGGACATCGACACTCATATACGCGGCCGGTCGCGTCGGGACGACACGGACACTCAATCTGGAAGCCATCGGACTGCAACCGGATACCCGAGGACGGCTTACCGTGAACGAACACCTCCAAACCTCGATTCCTCACATCTATGCCGCCGGTGATGTCATCGGCTTTCCGGCGCTGGCCTCGACGTCGATGCAACAGGGCCGCCACGCGGCCTGCCATGCGTTCGGTCACTCGGATCGCACGGACACCTCGCTTCTCCCGTATGGCATCTACGCCATTCCGGAAATCTCAATGGTGGGACGCAACGAGGAAGAACTCACGCAGGCAGCCATCCCCTTCGGAGTCGGTATCGCCCGTTACAGAGAGATTGCCCGCGGGCAGCTCATCGGCGACGAAACCGGCATGCTCAAGCTGCTGTTTCATCGGGACACCAAACATCTGCTGGGCGTTCACGCTATCGGCGAGGGAGCGACGGAGCTGATCCACATCGGCCAGGCCGTCATGGCCTTTCACGGCAAGATCAATTATTTTATCGACACGGTCTTCAATTATCCGACCTTGGCCGAATGTTACAAAGTCGCAGCCCTAGACGGCATGAAGGCAACGGCACGTTACCTGAACAGAAATTCAGATACTACATCCTGCAAGATGCCAGATTTCTCGGCGATCTGGCGCGTGTATTTTGTGCCGCCGCACTGAAGGCCCCTGATTCGGAATCGGCCTTGCGGTTCAATAAGCTGGCAGAAGAGACCATCATCGTCGAGCGGAGCCTACACGAGAGCTACGGAAAGAAATGGGCACTGACGGCGAAGCAGATGACCTCTGTGCCGATGGCTCCAACAAACTATGCCTACACCAAGCACATGCTGGCCATCGCCGCCACAGGCACCGCGGCAGAGATTACCGTCGTCGCGCTCCCCTGCGCCTGGGTCTACTGTGTCGTGGGCCAACACCTTTTAAAAAAAGGCGCGCCGCCTAAGAATCATCCCTACCGCGACTGGCTCATGCTGTACGCATCGCCGGAGTTCGCCCAAGTCCAGCTATGGATGCGGAAGAAAGTCGATCAATGGGTCAAGACCGCCGGCAAGGAAGAACTGCGACGCATGGAAGACTCCTTCATCATCAGTTCACGCTATGAGTGGATGTTCTGGGACATGGCGTGGAACCAAGAGAAGTGGCCGGTATAGAAAATGGACGGAGCCATGATCCTGGGTATAACGGCCGGAACACTGACGACGGTCGCCTTTATTCCCCAACTCGCGAAGGCCTTGAAATCCAAATCCACCGGCGATTTATCCTGGGGGATGGTGCTGACCTTCACGATCGGCGTACTGTTGTGGTTGATCTACGGCATCTGGATTGATTCGCTGCCTGTGATTCTAGCCAATGCAGTGACCCTTCTTCTCCAGCTCGGCATAGTCACGATGAAAATTAAATACGGCTAGCGCAGAACAATCTCAAAGACCGCACATACGCATTCCCTAAGATACCGAGTACTCCGGGTATTACTCAACCTTTTGCGCCATTGAAAGTCGCCTTAGGTTGAACCGATGTCTCGCGCGAGGAGTCCATTGGTGTGGACTCGCCATAGGCGATTTGACACGAACAATAGAATGTTCGTTAGGACTTCTGTCGAGCCTTGGCCAACGCTAGTGCCATGGCGCCGATCGGCTGAGGCGCTCGCGCCACCTGGCTAGACACCGACGACCCATGCCCGCGCGAGTCACGCGCAGATTGGCTCCCGGGCTGTGCCTGACCAGATGGACGGCTGGCCGTATCCTCCAGACGCATGGTCAGCGCAATCCGCTGACGCTTCAGATCAACATCGA
>JACRQB010000293.1 GCA_016222925.1 Nitrospirota bacterium
CGGCAAGACGTCCCAGTTGCGCAAGACCGATGGCGGCCTGGAGATCCGTCATCTTCACATTGGTGGCCGATGGATGGAGCGACGGCGTTTCGTCGTATTCCCTCAGTCTGCGTGCCTTCTCCAGCAAGGTTTCGTCACGCGACAGCAACATCCCTCCCTCGCCGGCGCAGAGTAATTTCGTTGCATAAAACGAGCAGATCGTCACGAGCCCGATCGATCCGACAGGTCTTCCCTGCTCTATCGCCCCAAGCGTTTGTGCGCAATCTTCAATGATCGGAATACCCAAACGCTCAAGCGCCGTCAAATCGGCTGGAAGACCGAAGAGATGCGGCACGATGAGAGCCTTGGTCCTTGAAGTCCTGGCCTCCTGCGCGGCTGAGGGGTCCATATTGAAACTGGCGAGCTCGATATCGACTACCCTCGGGATTGCCCCAACGCGCTGGATCGCCAACAGCGGAGCCGCACAGACGTAGCTCGGAAGGATGACCTCATCGCCTGACCCGATTCCCATTGCACGCAGGGCGACTTCGAGGGCTGCCGTTCCCGAGGTGACCGCTACTCCCCCGGGCAGGCCGAAGTATGCGGCCATCCCTCGTTCAAACTGCTCGACCTGACTGCCTTGAGCCAGCTGACGGGATTGCAGAACCCCGACGGCTGCACGAATGTCCTCCGCTTCGATTGAGGGTCGTGAGTGAGGAATCATCATCGCCGCTAAGGCTACATCCCGATGTTAATAAACAACCGCAATGGAAGAAACCCTTCTGCCGTTCTCACGCGGCCTTGGATGCCGCGAAAATGCGCCGACGACCTAACCAGATCCGCAATGCTGATTCCTTCGATGTTGGTCTTCCTGACTTGCGAAGCATGAGCTTCTAATGCCTGGATCTTGCGATCCAAGGCCTGCTGAATATCGACAAACACCGTCGGCGCAAAGTTCTGGGTGGTTGGTCCTTCATAAAACAGCACATTTTTGGTGTATCGCGTAGCGGTAATGGTGCTCATCGCCAAATGTCGGTGATCTTGATGGGTATCATCATGGTAGTGAACAAAGATAAAATGCGGCTCGATCTTTCGCACGATCCCTTCGACGGTTTGGATCAGATCTCGTCCCAGGGGAACTTCCGTGTCCTGGTAACCTCCCCAGAACACTTCTTCGGCTTGGAGAAGTTTGGCCGACCGTTCTTGTTCTTTCTTGCGAACCGACACATTGCCGCCCGCCCCACCTTGTGTCATGACCATGAGAAAAATGCGGTGGCCATTCTCTGCATACTTGATCAATGTTCCGCCACACCCTACCTCGATGTCGTCAGGATGGGCGCCCAGGGCAAGAATGCGCATCGGTTCTTTGACGGCGGCACTTCTCATACCTGATCCTCCTACACACTCGTCATCGAATGATTCATCGGTCGCGTTTGACGCAGGGTCGTGAGTGCGTCAGGTCCTTGCATCAACAAGAGATCAAGGGCGGATAGATTCGGCTCAAACGGCTCGTACACCTGGCGATAGATCGGGTGCTGGAACACCTGTATATCCAGCCGAACACCCGAGGATTCGAATCGTGGCTTATCCATGTAATGCTCAGCACCTGGCCCGGCAAGATACTCCGTAGCGCCGACCACCTGACAGAGGTCGATTAATCGGTCCGTTGGCTCGCCGCGTGCCGCGTAGTCGGAAGCGTGATGGACCGGCGTGGTAATTCCAAAAGCTTCGAGCAACCATTGCACGGTCGCCTTGTTGAGATCGCTCAACTTATTCCAGGGTGCCGAGTAAATCTCACCTAACTGGGCAAGATATCGGTTGCGATATGGCGCCCGAGCATAATGCATGTCCAGCGCACGGAGGTGCTGAGCTTTCCAGGTGACAGTCGGATTCATCAGGACCTCATCGATTCGTTGCCCGAAATGTTGCAGGACCGGAACCGTCAACCACTGCCATCCCTTCGCAGTCCGGATGCGATTACGATTCTGCCATTCGTTTTTCTTGAACTGGACGGTATCCAACATGATGAAGAGGTCCGCTTGGTCGATTTTGTCGGATTGGTAAGCAATTCTCCGCCCCTGCCAACAACTTCCACTCGATAATTTATCCACTCTTCCCGCTGAGCCTCACGATCCACGAGTTCCACCTGCAAGGGAGTCTGGCCCTCGACCTGTCTGATGACGTGACCGGATCGAATGATACGAAGCTTCGCCGCATAAGGCTTCCCATCGACGGCGGACACTCCGACACGAACGATGATATCGCCACTCGTGCTTCCATAAAGCGTCTCGCCAATCCCCGCGGACTGTCCGTTGTTCACCACACGAAACTCGTCGAGCTGAAGCAGAATATTCTGATCACCTCTTGCAACCGCATAGGCCCGACCTGTCTTGAGCGAACCCAGGATGCCCGCTGCAGTTCGCTCGGATGTCTGGATGACGGTGTACACCCGATCCAGATCCTTTCCGGGATCCGTAGTTCCATGGAATGCCACTTCTCCGATCAGTGAGGGGAACATGTCCTGTTCATGTACCATCCTCGATTTCAACAGTTGGTCCCATACGCCTCCCGGCGCAATCACTCGCCTGGCGTCTTGGTACAATCCACCGAATCCTGTGTAGTCTTGCGTCAAGACTAACGCGTCGGGATGAGGTTCAGTCTTGACGGTGACCGTTCCAAGCGGTCCAAACGAATGCTGGCTAAAATCTCGTGCTTCCGTCATAGACCAAAACACCAACGCGCCCCGTTCAACCGCCCGATCAATCAAGGCTTGGTAAGGCCGATACCCACCCGTGCCGTCATGAGAGCTATAGACAGGCATCCTCATCGGCCACGCATTGGCCATCAGGACCACACATGCGATCAGGAGAGAGACAGCGAGCACAGGCCGGAGGCGAAATGTAGGCCCTTTCCAATCAGAATATCTCTGGTCCTGAGACTTCCACAACCAAACGGCGGGAACCAACAGCAGCAGTGGAAGTCCATTGACCACACTCTGCCAGCCCCACACAAACGAGTACGCACTTCCACGAGCAGGAAGATGCTCATAATCCTCGGCCTTTTCGAGCCCGATGACGAGGAGATTCCGCTGGGCGTTGTGCATGGTGAGATCCCCGTGCAACAGCGAACCGGTCCAGTAATAATGTGGGGCGACCTCAACCCCGGGAATAATAATCAGATTCGGATGGCGGTCCTGCACTGCACGCACTTCATCGAGAAATCGTTGGACACCGTACTCCATGACTGAGGGAAATGTGACGTGGTACTTCAGAAATCCTTCAAGCGGCTGAAAACCATAGTCATATCGCAACGTGAAATTTTCGGAAAGAATTAAGACATCCAGCTGCTGTTCCTCGGCTCTTCTAGCCAACGATTCCAGGCTGAAGGATCCCGTACTCATCGTACTGTGGACATGAATGGCGGCCCGCAGAGAGTACTGTCCCGTGGCTGGTGCAGCAGTTAAACCCGCTGCATCCCCTATCAGGCCCATCACGACAGTAAACAGGGCGATTGTCATTCTACGGCTGGTCCTACGCATGGCCCACTGCTCCCCCCTATAGATCGACTCAATGGCTCGAACCATGGCAGAGACGCCGTAGGCTGTTCCAATACTCTGCATCGCGTTCTGTCCTAATGTGCGGGCCCAGTGAGGATCGGACAATATCCGTCGCACCGCGACGGCAAGCGCGAGACTATCTCCGGCTGGAACCAGGAGACCATTTTTCTCATCCTTAATCAGCGCAGGAATTCCCCCCACTCGGCTGGCAATCACCGGAAGTCCCGCTGCCATGGCCTCAATCAAGGCCCGCCCCATCCCTTCATTGAGCGACGGCAAGACGAAGCTATCCATCCCAGCCAGAGCCAGCTCGACATCCTCTCGATGACCCACCAGATGTACGGACTGACTGATTCCGGCCTTGCGTGCCTGGTGCAGCAGGGCATCATACTGCCCCCCGCTACCGAGAATGACGAGATGCAGATGAGGATGATCCTGTTTCAATCGAGCAACGGCATCGACCAAAAACCGATGCCCCTTGATATCCGTCAACCAGCCGACAGAGCCGATGACTATCGCATCAGGCGGGCAGTCGAACCACTCCGGCATCACCTTTCCGGCCTTCCGAACCCGCTTGAAGCGGTCGATGTCGATCCCGCTTGGTATGACAGCAAATCGATCGGCCCACCCAACTCCTCGCTCAAGGTGTTCAGCTTTTTCGGCCGCTGTCAGTGCGATCAACACATTAGTGATCCATGCCAATGCGCGCTCGATCTGCAGAAATACCCAGGAGAGGATCGAACCGAAGTGACCATAGAACACGTGCCCGTGTGGCGTGTGAACAATCACGGGAACACCCGTGATCCACGCGGCCAATCTACCCAACACTCCTGCTTTGGATGTGTGCGTATGTACGATATGGGGTTGTTCCTGTCGCAACAGGGCAACCAGGTTC
>JACRQB010000179.1 GCA_016222925.1 Nitrospirota bacterium
TATCGAACGGAAAGCCTTATGGTTTCTTGAGCGGTACCAGCTGTTCTGGAACCGGATGGTCAGGCATCAGCAATCGGGTAACAATCTCGCCTTTTAGCACGTGCCGCTCCATGATCTCGGTGACATCGTCCTCCGTACCGACCCAGTACCACACGCCTTCAGGATAGACCACGACACTTGGGCCGAGGTCACAATGATCGAGGCAACCGGCTTTGTTTGCTCGGACCACCCCTTTGAGATTTAACCGCTTCGTTTCACTCTTGAAGTGTGCATGAAGTTTTTCCGAACCCAAGTTCGCGCAACAGCCGCGTGGATCGTCTTTGGGACGCTGATTCGTACAGATGAAGATATGTCGCTGAAATGATGGCATTGGGTTAGGTGGCTAGACGGGCATCGTCAGGGTATTGAGTCGTTCCATCAGGAGCGTCACATCGTCGTTCCTTAAGAACGGAGATGGGTGCTGGGTTGCGTTCAGAATAGTCAAGATTTCATGTAACCGCAATGATGCGCGTCGGAATTCGTCGCCCTTTGCGAGTTCCGATACGTGGTCGGTACGTAAATTATTAAATTCAGAGAAGATATCACGAAAATCACGTTGTAAGTTTTTGTGGATCGAACAAGGGGTGCAATACCATTTTGGGCTTTGATCTGATAACGGAGACAGGCGATCGTAAGGGCGGCCGAAAAAGTCTTTTCCCAGAGAAAACTTTGTCAGTGGACCGTTGCCGGCTCCGCAGGCCTGACAGGATTCATTCCACGAGTCCATCTTTACCTCCAACAACGACATCAACGGGCACATCTTACAACAGGCTTTTCCAGACTGTCCACGGGCAGCGCAGGTAGATGAGGGGAATCTTTTATGGTCATCGGTGTCCCGAAGGAAATCAAAGATCATGAGTATCGTGTCAGTCTGACGCCGGAGGGTGCAGCGACTCTTCGGCAAAGTGGGCATGAGGTCTGGCTCGAATCGTCTGCCGGGCAGGGCAGTGGATTTAGCGATGATGCGTATCGTAAGGCTGGAGCCTCGGTTGCCGGTTCGAAAGAGGAGGTATTCAAGAGAGCTGATTTGATTGTGAAGGTTAAAGAGCCGTTGCTTTCTGAGTGCCATCTATTTCGTCCAGGCCAGATCCTGTTCACTTATTTACATCTTGCCTCACTCGTGGATATGACCAAGGAACTTCTGAGTAGTAAGATCACAGCTATTGCGTATGAAACGACCGAGTCGAAAGATGGCAGTCTTCCGATGCTCAAGCCGATGAGTGAAATCGCCGGACGAATGTCGGTGCAGATCGGTGCTCAATATCTGGAGAAAATCCACGGAGGTCGGGGTGTGCTGTTGGGAGGGGTTCCGGGAGTGGAGCCAGGCAAGGTCGTCGTGCTTGGTGCCGGGATCGTTGGAACCTCGGCGATTCGCATCGCAGTTGGGATGGGAGCCCAGGTGACGGTGATCAATTTGGATGTTGAACGGTTGCGGCACCTCGATGATCAGTACCAGGGTCGGATTATCACGCGCGCTGTGAGCACCGCCACGATTGAAGCGGCCGTATGCTCAGCGGACCTTGTGATCGGTGCCGTACTTGTTCCTGGTGCCAAGGCGCCGAAACTGGTGTCGCGATCACTGGTCTCACGGATGAAGCCTGGGTCGGTGATCGTGGATGTTTCGGTCGATCAGGGGGGCTGTGTTGAGACCACAAGACCGACGACTCACTCCGAGCCTGTCTATGTCGTTGATGGCGTAGTGCATTATTGTGTTGCCAACATGCCAGGAATTGTTCCTCGCACATCCACCTACGCTCTGACCAATGCGACGTTGCCGTATTTGCTGCGGCTCGCGTCTGACGGTGTGGATCGAGCGATCCAGGCTGATCCGGGATTGGCGAAGGGGGTTAACCTTAAAGATGGAAAAATTGTTCATCGAGGTGTGGCTGAAGCTCATGGGTTGCCTTTTACCCCTGTCTTGTAAGACAATCACGCGTTGAGTTTGTCCGCTTGGTCTTGTCGGGGCGTAGCGCAGCCCGGTAGCGCACTGCGTTCGGGACGCAGGACCAAACCAAGCTTCCTCCACCAGAAGTCTAGTCTTTCCAAGTTAAGGCCTCCAGTAGTCCTTGTCTATTTTCACCTCGCTCGACTCGGTCCTACCGACAACTCTATATCGCGATTGACATTGAGAGAATGGACCCCAACGGTGTCTTTCCTTCATGGCAAACTGCATGTTCTGCGAACGGTCCCTGCATTCAGGTATGTCATACATGGCTCGTGTCGATTGTTTACAAAATCTAGATCGCGGGCTCAGTTTCTAGCGTGGAAATGTAAAACGCGTGACGCATCTGAAGAGGTGTGAGAATATCCGCTGAGCAACGCCGCGTATGGCAGTTGACGAGTCATGATTGTGGTAGAGCCAGATGCCTCAATCGGTCGATGAACCGCCGGTTCGAGCACACATTCTCGTGGTCGGTCGTGTGCAGGGAGTAGGGTTTCGTGCGTTCGCGGCACGTATCGCCACCAGGCTTAATCTGTTGGGGGGCGTCCGCAATCTAGACGACGGCCGGGTTGAGCTGGAGGTCGAGGGTGGGAAAACGGTGATTGAAGAACTTCTGCGAGAATTGAAAGCCGGTTCTCCGGCTGCGCATGTCAGGACGATTGCGGTGGAATGGAGCGTTGCAACCGGTCGGCATTCACACTTCGACATTTGGCATTAAGGAACGAGGAGTCATGAGTCGACAGGAAGACGAGGAGTCCGAGTTGAGCGAAGCTCGACGGCACACTGTCGATGATATGAACGCCTCAGAACCTGCGAGCGCATCTGATCGGGGCGAGCGAGAAACGGGTCGATCAGAAGGGCTTGACACGCTGAAAAGCTACCTGCGGGAGGTCCGTCGATCGACACTGCTGACCTTCAAGCAAGAACAGCAGCTCGGCAAACGGGTAATGGCCGGCGATGAGCAAGCTCGGCAACAGATGATCGAATCGAATCTGCGGCTTGTCATCAGCATCGGGAAACGCTACATGCACCGAGGGTTTCCGTTTTCCGACATCGTGGAGGAAGGCAATTTAGGACTGATCAAAGCAGTCGAGAAATTCAATTATAAGCGGGGGTTCAGATTTAGCACCTACGCGTCTTGGTGGATCCGGCAATACATCGAGCGGGCGATCATTAATCAAGGTAAGCTGGTGCGTCTGCCTGTGCACGTGGTGGAGCGTCTCAATCGTTATCTGAATCGTGTCGAGCAGTTGGTGCAAACACTCGGGCGGGAGCCGAGGGCGGCCGAAGTGGCTGCCAAGATGAAGACATCGGAAGAAGACGTATTGGACCTGAAGCAGTTGGTGCGTACGACCTGCTCGCTCGATAGCCCGCTTAATGACCACACTGATACCTTTCTCCGTGATGTGATCGAGGATCCCGCTGGGCTCTTGCCCGATGAGACCGCCGATGGGGTTCGGCGGAGGACGGAACTAATGGCGTGGGTGAGGGAGTTGCCTGAGAAAGAGCAAACTGTTATTGTGTCACGGTTCGGACTCGACGGAGACGAGGCGAAGACACTCGAAGAAATCGGTCGCACCATGGGACTGACTCGTGAACGCGTCCGACAGATCGAAATGGCGGCGTTAGTTCGGCTTCGCAATACCATCGGCAGAAAAGCCATGACACAGGCAGACTTGCTCTAAATCCCGTGACCACCGTCAACTATCAAGCTCTCATTCGAGAGGTGCCGGACTTTCCGAAGCCCGGTATCCTCTTTTATGACATCACCACACTCTTAAAAAGTCCTGCCGCGCTTCGGAGTCTTGCCGACCAATTGACGACTCGGTATCAGGATCGAGGGATCACCAAGGTGGTCGGGATTGAGTCTCGTGGGTTTATCTTTGGCGGGATTCTTGCCGACCGTCTTGGGGCTGGATTTGTCCCGGTTCGGAAACCTGGAAAACTTCCGGCTGATTGTTACGAAGTGAAATACAGTCTTGAGTATGGACAGAACAGCCTTGCCGTGCACCGTGACGCGATCCAAATCGGAGAGCCTGTACTGATCGTCGACGATCTGTTGGCGACCGGAGGAACGGCAGAGGCGACGGTCCATCTTGTCCGTCAGCTTGGTGGCACGATTGTCGGGCTCGATTTTCTGATTGAGCTGAAGAGTTTGAGGGGGCGCGACAAACTCGTCGGATACGATGTTCATTCGACCATTACCTATCCCTAGGGGTTAGGCATCCTCCTAAACTCCTTGCTCAAGGGGCCCAGGGCATGATATAGAAGCCGGAATTTTTGACCCTCCAACTACGTATCTTATTTCTGGAGCGGACTCTCTTATGGCAACAAAAGTACAGGCAAAGAAGAAGGGTGAGGCAAAGACGAAATCTGTGGACGCTGTGATCAAGAAATCTCAGCCGGTGGCCACAGAGGCAGCTGCGGTGTCCAAGGCGACGTCTGAGGTCGAGATAGCGGTGCCGGTACGGCCTAAGGAAACGGCAAAAGAGCGGGAAGCGCGGGAGCAGCGGCAGGAAGTGCTTCATAAAATGCTCATTAGCAAACGCCAAGAGATTATTAGAGAGATCGAAGAGAGTCTGGGGCAGTCGTTGACTGAAGATCAGCAGCGGCGTCTCGAATCAGCGCGTGATGTCGGCGACCAAGCCTTAATGGATCTTGAGCGCGAACTTGGCATTTCGTTGATGGAGATGCGTAACCGCCGGCGCCAGTCGATTGATGAAGCCCTCACTCGGTTACACGACGGGACGTACGGGATGTGTGCCGAATGTGGGATTGAGATTAGCGAAAAGCGTCTCCAGGTGGTCCCCTTTGCCAAGCTCTGTGTGGAGTGCCAATCGCGCGCGGAATTGCTGGAGAAAATCGAACGCGAAGAAGATCGCGACTAGCGTACAACGTTCCCTCTCCCTTCACCCTGTATCCTTTCCTTTCCCCACTATGAATGGGCAGACTTCAGAACGAGCGGTCGTTCTTGTCAGTGGCGGATTGGACTCCACTGTCACGGCAGCCATTGCACGGCGCGATGGATATGCGCTGTACTTCCTGACCATTGCATACCAACAACGTCACGCGGTGGAGGTTGAGCGGTCGAGACAGGTGGCGACGGCTCTGGAAGCTCACCGGCATGTGGTGATCAACGTCGATTTAGGGACGATTGGTGGATCGGCGCTGACCGGCAGTCTGTCGGTGCCGAAGCGTCGGACTGAATCTGAACGAAACCGGGATGTGCCTGTGACCTACGTACCAGGCCGAAACCTGATTTTTCTGTCTTTGGCGGCGGCTCACGCGGAAGTGCTGGGGGCCTCGATCATCTATTTCGGCGCCAATGTAATTGACTATTCTGGCTATCCTGACTGTCGTCCGGAATTCATCCAGGCTGTAGAAGCAGCACTTCAAACGGGAACAAAAGCAGGAATGCAGGGCAAGGGCATTGAGATTCGAGCGCCACTGCTTCGAATGTCGAAGGCGGAAATTATCAGGCTGGGTCTTACTCTGAACGTTCCCTTTGAGCTTACGCATAGCTGTTACGATCCGATTGGGTCGATAGCCTGTGGGCAGTGCGATAGCTGTCAGATTCGGAAACAGGGATTTGCGGAGGCGGGAGTTGTAGATCCAATTCAGTATGCGGTATGTTGAGCCAATGGCTGGCATGGACAGGTGGTTACGCTCTATGAAGTCATCACGAATGCAGTGGGTCAGTCTCGTTCTGGTGATGCTTGGCGCCGCACCAGCGTGCAGTCAAAACGGGGTGGAACCACAGGGAACGGGAACCGTGGCCTCGGCTCCGGCCGAGTTACGGGAAGGAGAGCAGAAGTTCAATACGTACTGCTCAACCTGCCATGGGATTGGGGGAGTGGGAACTACTCAAGGCCCGCCGTTTCTTCACAAGGTCTATGAATCGAATCATCACGGTGACGAAGCGTTTCGACGAGCGGCGGCCAACGGAGTAAAGGCTCATCATTGGCAGTTTGGTGATATGCCAAAGATTGATGCGGTTCAATCACCGGACGTCGATCACATCGTGAAATACATCCGCTGGCTCCAGAAACAGGCCGGAATTTTTTAACACTGATGTCATTGCGAACACTCCTGCCCCGCACCAGTTCTTGTTGCGGTTATTGGAAACGATAAGAGGAGAGTTATTCGGTTCTATCGAGCGCTGTGTACGTAGAGTGCGCTAGGCAACCAAGGAGGGCCTCATGACTAACGCACGTTCCATGTCCATGTTCGCGGTTCCTGCATTCCTGCTTGGATTCGTCCTGGGAGGGGTGTCGTTACATGCGGCATCTGCCGAGGGGCTCTTTGGCATCAAGGGCTCAGTCACCCAGATGGGGAGTTCGCTGATCGAGATGCAGAAGAACGTGGATGACCTCCAAAAGAACATGAATAAGATCAAACCGGTGAAAGACCAATTGTCTTCATTGCCCTCCTCGGGTGGTGGAGTGGGAGGGGCAATGGATTCCCTCATGAAAAAGGGTGGCCAATAAACAGGTTTTGGCCACAATCTAACCTTCCGTACGTTTCAATCTCCACGCTCTGAACGAAAATCCGAACCAGGTTGGCCGGGTGAAGAGTCCGGGCCAACCTGGTTGCTCTATCTTCTACAAGTGAGACCCGCTTCTGTCCATTTCTTGGCCCGTTCTTCGGATTCGGTAATCTGGCTGCGAGTCATCCGTGTGGCGATTGTGTCGCGTGATTCAGCGGCTCGTTTCTCACCATAAGCAGCTGAAAGGCTGTACCACATGTGCGCTTCAACAAGACTCTGAGGCACGCCGCGCCCTCGTTCATACATCATTCCAAGCTTGGCAAATGCAAGCGTATTTCGCTGTTCTGCTGCCTTTTGAAACCAGAACAACGCCATGTGGTCACTGTACGGGGCGCCCTGTCCAAGCGAATAGAGCGTTCCAAGGTTGACTTGAGCGCCTGCGTGTCCTTGATCAGCAGCCTTTTTAAACCAATCCTTGGCCTCGAGGTAGTTTTGTGGAAGACCACGCCCTTCGCTGTAGTGTATACCCAATTGATTTTGAGCATTGGGATCGCCGGCCTGAGCACGTTTGAGGACTTCGCTCACGGCTGGTTCGCCAATGAGTAGTTGTGGTGGACTAGAAGGGGGCGCGATGCAGCCTGATACGAGAAAAGACGCCAGGAGAAATCCTACGAGAGTCACATACTGGTAGGGTAACCGGTGATCCATTCTGAACGATTGTTCCGGTGATGGGTATATGCCGGTCGGTTAGCTAGCCACAGGCGAATATCCTACGCAGCGAGAGGGCGCGACTTCAAGTACGAATTGCGGGTAACTGACAGATTGACGGAGAACCTTGAAGGCTATCAGGGTCTCCGAAGGGCCTGCGCGTGGCCTCATTCGGGGTTGCCGACAGGGATGAGAAGGCTTCAGCTTGCATCTCCGTTAGTGCCTCGGATACAGAGTGTATG
>JACRQB010000180.1 GCA_016222925.1 Nitrospirota bacterium
CATGGATCTTTAGTGATGAAACTTAAGATGTCGGGGATCAGGCGAATTCACACTGACCCACGACCGGAGGGTGTGTCGAGTTGACGAACGACCGCCCCCGAAGCGATGCAACCGGATGTTTTCTGGAACACGCAGGTCTTGGGAGGAGAATGAGCCCTCTATTCAAAACGAATCGAGCGCTGATGGTCGTTTTCAGTCACACCATGCCTTGCGCACGAAACCATTCGATTTCTTCTTGTAACGAGGCTCGAATGGGACCGGGACGGTATCCCAGTTCACGCTTCGCTTTGTCGATGCTGACATAATGCGGATATTTCCCCATTCGCACCGAGGCCAGACAGGCCAAGGGTTCCTTATTGGTGAGCCGCCCGGTGATCTCCCCCATCACACCGCCGATGAGGGTCAATGCGTAGGGCACTCGTATTGTCGGCGAGGGGACCCCCGACAACTCTCCCAGTACACCAAGAAAGTCTTTCAAGGAAATGTTTTCTCCGCCGAGGATGTAGCGATTTCCGATTGTTCCCTTCTCTGCAGCCAGACAATGGCCTTCTGCGGCATCTCGAACATCAACGACATTCAACCCGGAGTCGGTGTACACAGGGAACTTCCCTTTGAGAAATTGAATGATCGTGTGCCCAATGGGGGAGGGTTTTGCGTCGCCAGGGCCGATCGGCGCGGCAAGATTGATGATGATCACCGGAAGGCCCTCTGCACAGGCGTCCATCGCAACGCGATCCGCTTCCAACTTCGAAAGCTCGTAGGCGCCAACGGCTTCGTGATCGTCCTTGAGCATGGTTTCGTCTGCTGAGGGCGAATTCGTTCCGCGCCGAAGGACCGCAGCGGTGCTGGTATGAATCATTTTTCGAACGCCGGCCTTGCGAGCCGCGGTGAGCACATTGCGCGTACCCTGTGTATTGGCGGAACGCATGGCCGCAGGATTTCTGGTGAAAAACTTGACGTTCGCCGCCAGGTGATACACCTCTTCGCAACCCTGGGTGGCCCGCTCCAAACTCAAGGGATCCAGAATGTCTCCCCTCTGCTCCTCGCTCAGCAAGACGCCGACATAGATGGGCTCCAACAAACCCATTGGCACCTGTGACTAACACTTTCATTGATTGTCCTTATCGAAAAAAGGTCTTCGCCTTGGCCCACTTCGCGGAGAGCGGCCAAATTGGAATCTCTCCCCACCGAAGGGTATTGACCTCACGCCTCCGAATAAACTCTATTCTCCAGGTCTGTCACGTACGCAACCACCAAACTCCCTCACGCTTTCATGTGCTCACATGTTCGTCAAACAAGGACTGGCGGTAGTGAACCGCGCTCACGTGAGCCCGGGCGTCAAAATTCAGTTGAGACATTTATATGCGGTTGCACATCTGAAAGCAAACCGACTCACGACTAAAAGATTGAACACGCTGCGGCTGGAAGCACTGGGGGCAAGCCTTGTTTCGAGCATTCAATGGAATAAGCCATAGGTCCATGACCCGCGTATACAGACAACCGGAGACTTGGTCGGCGCACGGAGAATGGCGTTCGCGCCTGGCCCATGCGGACTAGATTTCCACCACCACACCGATCTCGACGACCTGCTCAGCGGGAATGTGGAAGAACGAACTTGCGCGCTGGGAGTTGCGACTGAGGAAGATGAAGAGCCGTTCCCGCCAGAGCGCCATGCCTGGCTTGGGCGTCGCCAACGAATTTACGCGGCTCAGGAAGAACGTCGCTCCGTCAAGATCGATATCCAATCCCTGTGTGCGGCATGCCGTGAGCAGACGAGTAATGTCCGGTGTCTCCATGAATCCGTACTGGACGACGATTCGCCGGATACCCTTGGCTTTGTTGTGCCGGACGTTCTGCACGAACGAGGGCGGGGTGAGGTCGGTAAACTGGGTCAAGTACACAGCCGTTCCTGGGACGCGTGTGAGCGGCTGCCCGAGCACCTCCTTCAAGTAGGTCGTCAGTTGCGGCATTTTGCTCCAGAGGTGCTTCGCGATGAGCCGCCGCCCACCATGCCAGGTGGTCATCAAGAGAAAAATCCAGGCGCCGAGCACCAGGGGGAGCCAGCCGCCGTGGGGGATCTTCAGCGCATTGGCCCCGAAAAATGACAGGTCTATGATCAGCAAGAGGCCGGTCACCAGGGCCGCGACCGGCCAACTCCATTTCCACTGACGTCGTACGACGACGGACATCAGCAACGTGGTCGTGACCATGGTCCCGGCGACGGCAATTCCGTACGCGGCGGCCAGATTGCTGGAAGTGCCAAAGAGCACGACCAGGCTGATGGTGCCGATGAGCATCAACACATTCATCGCCGGTACGTAAATTTGTCCGATCTGGGAAGCCGAGGTGTACCGAATGTGTAGGCGTGGCAGATAGCCCAACTGAATCGCCTGATGCGTGAGGGAAAAGGCGCCGCTGAGCATTGCTTGGGATGCGATGACGGTGGCCAGGGTGGCGAGCATGACCAACGGCAGAAGGAACCAGCCTGGCGCCAGCAAGTAGAACGGGTTGGTCACGGCGTCCGGCTGCCGAACCTGCAAGGCGCCTTGTCCCAGGTATTGCAGGACGAGCGATGGAAGGACCACGCCATACCAGCCGAGTCGAATGGGGGATTTCCCGAAGTGCCCCATGTCGGCATACAGGGCTTCGGCTCCCGTCAGGACGAGAAACACGCTTCCCAACACGGCGAAGCCTTGCGTGGGATGGCTCAGGAGAAACTGGACCGCATAGTAGGGGGTTGAACGCGGCGAACACCTCAGGAGTCTGGAAAGCACTCTTGATCCCCAGAACCGCGAGCGTGATGAACCAGATGAGCATGATGGGGCCGAACCATCCGCCGAGCCGTCCGGCTCCGTGTGATTGGACGGCAAAGAACACGAGCAGCACGGTGATGGCGATCGGCAGCGTGTAGGGTTGATAGGCCGTCGTCTCGACTTCGATGTCTTCCACTGCGCTCAAGACCGAAATGGCCGGTGTGATGATCCCATCGCTGTACACCAAGGATGCTCCGAGCAAGCCGAGCGCGATCGCCGGGCCGATCCGTAATGGGGAAGCTGATTCTTCTCGGTGGCGCTGCCCTAAGGCCATCAGAGACAGCGTGCCGCCTTCGCCTTGATTGTCGGCTCGCATGACGAACAGGATGTACTTGACGGTCACGACCAGCAACAGGGCTCAGATAATGAGGGAGAGCAGGCCGATGATCGTCGGAAGAGTCACGGGCAAGCCGTGCGAGGCGTGGAAACATTCCCGCAGTGCATAGAGAGGACTGGTCCCGATGTCGCCGTAGGCCACGCCGAGTGCCGCAAGCGCCATTCCGGTAGTAGTGGATCGCGCGGGCTGGTTACTCATGGGGATGAGGGTAGAGTTGGACGTGGCGGATCACGCGACTCAACGAGTAGATGGTGTGCATGCTGAAGGGATCCTAGCCGGTTCGTGAGGTGAGAACAAGGTGGATGGTCGAGGATGGAAAGGTGGAGCGTATATGTCAGGTTTTTCCGATCACGCTGCTTTAGCCGGGCGCCAGCGGAGGCCGACGTTCAGGAGTTCTTGGAGCAGTTCCTTGTAGTGGTAGTCCGCTTTCTTTGCCGAATCGGCGAAGTCTTCATCCTCCGCGATCTGTGGGTTGGGATTAGCTTCCAGGACGTAGAGTTGCCCGTCAGTCATCATCCTCATGTCGATACGCGCGTAGCCGCTGAGTCCGAGTGCACGATACACCTGTTTCGCTAAATCTTGAATGTCTTCAGCTTTTCCCTCCGGGAGGTTGTCAGCCTCTCGTGATGTGATGCCGTACTTCTGCTGGTACTTTCGGCTCCACTTCACACGCTCGGTCGCGATCCGTTTGGCGTCCTCAGGCAGCTTGTCCATGATGAGTTCCCACACAGGCAGCACTTGCAGCTGGCCGTTGCCGATGATCCCCACGTAGAATTCACGACCCTCGATATACCGCTCGATCAGGGCGCCACTTCCCACACTATTGTGGATGAAGGTTACTCGATCGCCCAGCTTGTCGTCGTCCTCCACGATTGAGGCTTGGGAGATACCCAACGAGGCTTCTTCACTGACGGATTTGACGATTAATGGGAAGGCGAGCCCTTTAGGCCGTCTGACCGTGCGCCCCTGAGGGACTTCGATGAATTCTGGATAGGGGATGCGGTGAAAGGACAGCACCTTCTTTGTTAACGCTTTGTCGCGCGCCAACATCAGGCCGCGCGGATTACAGCCGGTGTAGGGGAGGTGCAGGAGTTCGAGGTACGACACGACGTGCTGATCGTAGACGGCGACGCCGTCAAATTCTTCGAGTAGGTTGAAGGCAATGTCCGGCTTCCAACCCTCGATGGCCGAATGGATCACGTCGAGCTCGCTTTTAACGCCGAGCGGGAGTACCTCATGCCCTAGCTTCTTCAATGTGGAGACGACATCGTGCTCTGTCCGCCACGCGACGGTTTTCAGATCGTGACCATTCACCTGCTCCGGCGGGACGAGGTCTTCATGCATGAGGACGAGGACGCGCAGTCGTTTCATAAGGCCACCCGATGGCGCCCACTCCGCAAGAAGTTCATGGTGTGGACGGTCAGGAGGATGGTGAAATCGAGTTTGGCCTGCTCTTCTGCTACGGGAACTCGCAGATTCAATTCACGGCATCGACGAATCATATCCTCCAGCACCTGGTCGATCGTGTATTGATACTCGCCGGTCCAACTCGCGACCTTGCGTCGAACTTCGCGGCGAAACCGATTGAGAAAGGTGGCCGCACTTGGCCTATTTGCATGGTTGGGCAGGTGGGAGAAGAGCCGCTTGAGATCCGGGTCATACTGCGACTGGCGCTCAACGCCATAATGCCTTCGCTTGCGCTCATAGTGTTCGCGAAGGGTCTTCTTGAGATTGGGAAGCGGATCGATTTCTTCATATGTGGTGACGGAAGGGGAGATGCCCTGGAGGCTGTTCATGAGGCCATCCACATATCTGAGCTTCTTCAGAACGGGCCAGCCACGGTATCGCTCCTCCCATAGGGAGTCCGGTGTCAGCCAGACGGCAAAGGTTTCAGCGAAGTCTTCATCCGGATGACTCTGCGCATACCATAAATCCAGGTGGCGGACGAAACTCCGGCTATAGGGACGAGGCGAGTAATACATCGGATACTGTTGGGACGATTTACCAAAAATTTGCTGGCGGGTCTTGCGCCGCCGGATCTTGTACGCGTTCTCGATGGCATGGCCGGCTTCGTGGCGGAGAATGCGCAGGCACCATTCCGTTGTTCCACCTTCGACTTCGAGCATTTGGGCTAGTTCGAGTTTCGCGAGGCGAGGATGAGCAAGGTAAAAGGGTACTGCAATGCCGGGAATCCCATCGGGTGTGAACCATTCATTGGAGAGCCAGAAGTGCGGGCGAAACAGCAAGCGACGTTCTTCCAGCTCACGGGTCAACTCTGTGATCGGCTGTTCGAGAAACCCGCCCTTGAGTCCGAGGTGCAGATCGCATATCGGGAGATCCAACAATGCGTCGTCGGGCCAGGAGGCCCATGTTGGTTCGTCGTGGCCCACAGCCGGAGTCTTGAGCACGTCTGAAACCGTACGGTCCATGAGACACTTCATCCTCCATAGGGCCTGTCGGTTCGGCCCATGAAAAACTATAGCATTCTTTGTTCAAGCTGCTGGTGAGGCTGATGTGACTGACCTTCGAGGAGCGAGAGGAGGAACAAATTGTCCACACCTGTTCCAGTTTGAACTGGGATTACGGTTTCACGGGCCCTCGGTGTCCGGGAAACTGTGAAAGTCGTGCCATCAATGCCGGCACGGATGCCCAAATGTGGTCGATGACCGACTCCACATAGTCTCGCGCTTGGACGAGATCACGCTCCCAATCAGGCAGAGCTTCGTGCAGGTCGAGAATCGGGGTTTCTTTGCCGTGGGACACTTCATTGAAGAGTGGAACCGTCAGACCGAATTGCCGCTGAATAAACTCACGATGGTTCAGACTCATGGCAATAATAAAATCAACCCGATCGATCAGTTCCTTGGTCAGTGCTTGTGGAATGTGCGCAGAGGGGTCGATGCCTTTCCGGATCAGTGGGTGACAGACCACCAGGGGAATCGATTGAGGCGAGGCTTTGATGCCAGCTGATTCAACTCGGTAGCAGGACTGTGGATCGCTCTGTGCCCGGACCGCATATTCGGCCGTCACGCTGCGGAACACGTTTCCCGTGCAAACAAAGAGAATGGACTGCATCATGGGCGGTTCGTCTGCTCCATGTACCAGCGGATGGTCGACAGGACAGCTCCAGAGCGGCTACAATCGCGCCATGCCTATCTCTGCCACGGCCACGCCACGTCGTAAACTCGACGAAGAAACCGAGAAGCTTCAGACACGCCTCTGCCGCCTGGTGGGGCAAGCGATTGCTGACTATCGCCTTATTGAGGACGGCGACAAGGTCATGGTGTGTCTGTCGGGCGGCAAAGATAGTTATGGTTTACTCGACATCCTACTCGTGCTGCAACCTCGCGCCCCGATCCATTTTGACCTGATTGCCGTCAACCTCGACCAAAAGCAGCCAGGATTTCCGGCGGACGTCCTGCCGGATTATCTGACCAGTAGAGGAGTCCGCTTCCACATCGAGTCACGCGATACCTATTCGGTTGTGAAACGACTGATTCCCGAAGGACAGACGACGTGCTCCTTGTGCTCGCGCCTTCGCAGGGGACATCTCTATCGTATCGCCAGTGAGCTGGGGGCCACGAAAATCGCGCTCGGACATCATCGGGATGACATTGTCGAAACGCTCTTTCTGAATCTCTTCTATACAGGCAAGTTGAAAGCGATTCCACCAAAACTGCGTTCAAAGGATGGGCGGCATCTGGTTATCCGTCCGCTGGCGTTTGTGAAAGAGGCCGATCTCGCACGATATGCTGAGCTGAGAGGATTCCCAATCATTCCCTGCGACCTCTGCGGCTCTCAAGAGGATTTGAAGCGAAAGAAAGTAAAAACATTTCTTCAGCAATGGGAGCGAGAATCGCCCGGTTGTTCCGACAGCATCGCCGCGGCATTGACCAACGTCGCGCCCTCGCTCTTGATGGATCCACGACTCTTTGACTTTACATCGCTGACAGCAGAGGCTGGTCATCAGCCGGAAGGCGATGCGTGGTTAGATCAAGAACCGGTTCCTCACGAGAATGGAGCAGCTGCGTCTATATCGACCGAGTTGCTTCACCACCCCTGAACACGTTTCATCACCGTATCCCTTCAGACATTTGTGGCGCATCGCCGGTCCGCCGACAGCTGCGGATGATGGATGAGCGTGAGGATGTCGCCGGAATACTTCCCCATATATTGCACTCATGGCGACAGCAAGATTCTTTGAGGAGTTGAGCAGGTTGGAAGAAATGGTAGGAGGGTTGGTTCATGGAAGGGTTTGCGTTCAGATCGGGCATTCAGCCGGATCATTAAAAAGTCTTCATGAATTCTCAATCAGCTCTTCATCGTTCGAGGAGTATGCTTTATACGGGAAGAAAGGGGGGAACCTCTATGATGACGGTACTTCTTATTATGATGGTCGCACTGAGCGCCGTCGCAGGAGTGATGTATAGGGTGACACTGAGTTTGAGGATGGTCAGATTCAAGCAAAAGGCCCATTCCCATGGTGTTGTCGGCGTGCTCGCGATACTGGCGATCCTCTTGCCCGGCCTTGCCCATGCGCATGGCAAGGTGGCGATGGAGGAGGATCCCTGTCTGCAACGGGTGGGTGGCAACCTTGTCCATTTCAACGCCTATCAACCGCAACATGCAGCGAACGCCCAGTACTGCACGGAGATTCCCGCTGCAGGCGACACGTTTCTCGTCGTCGACCTGGTTGATCCGAGCCTGCGCACTCTGCCGGTGGGGGTCCGAGTGGTCCGGGGACTCAGCGAGACCGCCGACGATCAGACGGTCGCCTACTGGCCCCCGACCACGCATCCAGATGGAGTGGTCAGAGGCGAAGCGACGCTGGCCCAAGGGCTCTACACGCTCATCATTATGCCGGAAGGGCTGAGTTCCTCCTCGTATCGCTTACGGGTGCAGCAGATCGACTCTGCCACGCTGGCACGACAGGCCATTGGGCCCGTCACCCTGCTGTTGCTCCTCGCCTTGATCGGCTATGAGTTCTCGAAATCAACGCGATGGAGGAGCTGGCGGGTCTTCGGCCGTTCGTGAAGATTTCATCGATGCGGAGGTTCGTCTAACAAGGAGGTCACATTATGGCCAGCGATAGAGGGTATGACATCTCGCAGTGGTACGATTCGAAGCCGGTAAAGCTCGGGTGGTTGGGGATGTTGGGAATCGGGGTGTTTTGGGTGGTGTACCAGCGGACATTTGGGTACTCGCACGGCCTGGACTCCATGACGCCGGAGTTCGACTCGGTGTGGATGGGGCTGTGGCGGTTTAACATTCTGGCCAACGCCGTGTTCTTTGCCGTATCGATCGGGTGGATCTGGGTGACGCGGGACCGGAAC
>JACRQB010000181.1 GCA_016222925.1 Nitrospirota bacterium
ATTCGTGAGTTGATGGCGGTGGTCAAGCGATGTCGCCTGCTCGTTACCAACGATACAGGGCCGATGCATATCGCTGCCGCATGCGGTGTGCCGGTCGTAGCGGTGTTTGGTCCTACGGATTCACATACCACCGCACCCTATGGGCAAGAGCGGTCGATTGTGCGGGAAGCCGTAGACTGTGCGCCCTGCCTCCTTAGGGAATGCCCGATTGATCACCGGTGCATGACGCGCATCCCCGTTGACCGGGTGTATGAAGCGGCAGTGCAACAGCTGAATGGTCTATCTGGTCGAAGAGGTCCATCTGGTCTTTCTGGCGAGGATCGGACTGGCCAGAGAGACCAGACAGACATTCTATCCGGCTACACCATCTTTCTCGATCGAGACGGAACGCTCAATCCCGATCCCGGCTATATCAAGTCTCCCGATCAGTTTGAGTTGTTTCCCGGGGTGTCCGAGGCGCTCGCGCGCCTGAAGCGGGCTGGCGCCCGATTGATCGTCGTCACCAATCAATCGGGAATTGCGCGAGGACTCTTGTCGCGCAAGGATCTCGATGCCGTGCACATGAAACTGAAGCGTCTTCTCGATGGTGCGGGTGTGACACTCGACGCGATCTATTTCTGTCCTCACCATCCTGACGACGGGTGCGAATGCCGAAAGCCGAACCGTGGGATGATTGACCAAGCGGTGCGAGAGTGCGGGGTGACTCTCGATCACTCCTATCTGATCGGCGATCACAGTCGGGACATCAAATTGGCGAAGCGGGTCGGGGCGCGCAGCATCTTAGTGACGACGGGTGTCGTGTCTCCGCAGGACGCAGAAAGACTGCAAGCCTCAGGGGAAGCTCCAGATTGGACCGCATCCTCGCTGGCGGAGGCTGCGGACTGGCTGCTCTTTGATGCAAACAGGGCGTCCGGACAGATCGGCGGACGGCACGTCGCACATTCGTGAATAGGTGATGGAGTGGAGCGGCTGTGTTCGGCCCGGTCTTGTGTTGGGTGGGGAGCCGGCGTAAGTTGGATCGGTAACAGACGACGCGAAAGGCAGTTGGCTGTGTTGCGCAGCGAGAGGGAAAGATGGCAGCGAACCAACTTGTGAATGTGTGTTCCATTCCATGCAATCTCTGTGGCGGCACCCAGGTGTCGACTCTGTCGAACAAAAGCCGAAGTGGGAAGTCATTGCGGACGGTCATTTGCCAAGCGTGCGGGCTTGTGTGGTCGGACCCACGCCCTCATGACGCCAGGCAGTTTTATGAGGAGGAGTATCGCCTCTCCTACAAACACACCTACAGTCCGAAGCCCAAACACGTCTTACGCGCGGGCTATGTGGCCTTGTCGCGATTCGAAAAGATCGAGCCGTTGTTGTCGAGTCGGAAAGCTGTTCTCGATGTCGGCACCGGCGGCGGAGAGTTCGCCTATCTGCTTCAATCGTTGGAGCATAACGTGAGCGGGATTGAACCGAATAGAGGGTATGCCGATTATTCCATACAGGAATATGGGCTCACGGTTCAGGTCGGGTTCGTGCAAGATGCGGCATTTCCACCAGAATCGTTCGATGTGGTGACGATCTGGCATGTACTCGAACATACGGAAGATCCGGGTTTCATTCTAGCCCTGCTCCGATCCTGGCTGAAACCGGACGGCACGCTTGTTGTGGAGGTTCCCAATGTCGAGGCAACCTGTCAGGCTCCCAGCAGCACATTCCATGAAGCCCATCTCTATAACTTCAATGTGGTGTCATTACGCCGATTGGCCAAGAAACACGGGCTGTTCGAGACCAAGCATCTGATCTCTCGCGACGGTGGGAATATCACGATGTTCCTGTCTCGCATGGAGCCGCTGGTTCAAGATCGGTACACGGCAACTATTCCGGGCAACTGTGAGTGGATCTCGAGGATCGTGCGTCAGCACAGCAACGTGCGGCGCCACTTGACGCCGATGCCGTACCTGCGGGCCTGGCAGCGCCTCTGCCGATCATTTAAAGAGAAGCGTGAAACGGCGGACGCAAAGAGCGGTAAGGCATTGCTCGACACACTCTATTCGCCTCAGCTTCGCTCCCATTCTGTGGGACGTGGATGAACAGATTCGGATGATGTAAGGATCATCATGCGTGGTCTTGTTTCATTCTAGGTATTGACGCGCAGTGTTCGCTGGAAGGTTCTCCGGTGTCATCTGTCAACCCTCTCGATAGTCGCTTCTCATCGGTGTTGAACAATGCCCGCATCCTCTTGATCAAACCCAGTTCTCTCGGGGATATCGTGCATGCATTGCCGGTTGTCTCGGCGATCAAAGCACAATGGCCGGGATCTCATCTGACCTGGGTGGTGAAGCGTCAGTGGGCTGACCTTGTCGAACGGGCAGAGGGGGTCGACCGTGTCTGGCCGGTTGATATGACGGTGGGAAGTTGGATCAGGGAAGGCCGGGCACTGCGCGCACAGCGGTTCGATCTCGCCATCGATTTGCAAGGGCTGTTTCGCAGTGGCGTTTTGACGTGGCTCGGCGGTGCCCCGACGCGTATTGGCTTCGCGAATGGAAGGGAAGGAAGCCCATGGTTCTATACGCGGCGTGTGCCAGTTCTTAGTCCCGATGTCCATGCCGTCGACCGATATCTTTCGGTTGCTGCGGCGTTAGGAGCGTCTCCGCCGGACAAGCCGCGATTTGGATTCAAGTTGCTGGAGGAGGATATGGCAGCCGTTCGGGAAATTGCTGAGGGAAGAGGCTTCTCGGTAGACAGGCCATGGATTGCCATGAACATTGGGGCACGGTGGCCGACAAAGCGCTGGCCGCTGATATCGTTTGCTGCCGTTCTGGATCAGCTGTATGAGGCACAGCTCAGCCCGGTTGTTGTGATTGGAAGTGCTGATGAGCGACCACAGGTGGATAGCCTGAAGGCTCTGGCGAAGAGTCCGTTCATCGATCTGTGCGGTGAGATTCCATTGAAGTGCTTGCCGGCGCTGCTTTCGACCGCGACCGCCATGATCACGAATGATTCCGGGCCCATGCACATCGCTGCGGCGCTTGGGATTCCGGTGATTGCGATGTTCGGACCAACCAGTGCGGCGCGGACCGGCCCGTATGGGACAGGCCATCATGTACTGTCAGGTCAGGTGTCCTGTAGCCCCTGCTTCAGTCGTGTGTGCCGGCATAATCCAGAAATGGAATGCCTTCATCTCATTCAGCCGACCCAAGTGGTCGATGTGATACGGCCCTTATTGACAGCTCACGTACCATGTCGATGAATGTCTTGATCGTTCGCCCGGACGGCATCGGCGATGTCTTACTCTCTCTTCCCGTGGCGACCCAACTCAGGCAGCTTGTGCCTGGGGTCAGAATTGGGTTTCTCACTAGTCCCACTGTGGCGCCTTTGCTTGAGCATCATCCCGATGTGGATTATGTGCGAACGATACGTTTCACAGACCCGTTGAAGGAACTCCGTCTCGCCTTTTCGCAGGGAGTTGAGGCGGCAATGTTTTTGAAGCCGTTTCGCCGTCTGATGTGGGCCGCATGGATGGCCGGTGTCCCGATTCGAGTGGCCACAGGCTACCGTTGGTATAGCCTGCTGGCCACTCGCCGTATCTATGAACATCGCAGCGATTTTTTAAAACATGAATCAGAGTACAACGTTGATCTGTTGAAGGGGTTGGGGTTATGCCCTCAGCCTGTGAGCCAACCGGTGCTGACTCTGACCGAGGCCGAACGAGCAGCCGGGGCATCTCGGTGGTCGGGATTGCCGAGCCCTCGCGTCGTGGTCCACCCGGGAGGAGTTTCCGCACGTCGCTGGCGGCTGGAGCAGTATCGTGACCTGGTCTCGACATTGACAGACAGAGGATATGGTGTGGTGTTGACCGGCAGCGATCAGGAACGAAGAGAGTTTGGGAAAGGTCTGTCGTTGCCTACGGCGTTCCCCTCAGGGGTAGCAGATCTTATGGGGAACCTGTCGCTGCGAGAACTGATGTCGGTGATCGCCGGTGCGCATGTCGTCGTCTCAGGAGCGACAGGACCGGCTCACCTGGCGGCAGCTCTAGGTATTCCCACAGTCACCTTGTTCGATCCTCGACGAAACAATTTGCCGGTGCGGTGGAAACCGCTTGGGACGGGAGCCGTGCTGCGCCCCGATGTTCCTACTTGCGATAAATGTATCGGCGAGGTCTGTCCCTATTGGGATTGTCTTGATCGATTCACGGTTGCAACTGTCACGTCCGTCGTCTCCAAAGTTTCAGAGGCCCCGTCAGCGCTTACCGTACTTCATCTATAAGCCGGTCCATCAGCGGGGAGGAAGAGTTATTGCGAGGTGTCGCTCTTGACTCAACTGCGCTTCTATGTTCATATCCTGAACGTTGGAGGATGGC
>JACRQB010000182.1 GCA_016222925.1 Nitrospirota bacterium
TTCCACCTCCAACTGATGGACGCGGCTCTGCACCGATTCCAGCTCCTTCAGGCGGGCTCGGAGCTCATCCCGATCAGCGAGGCCTTCATTGAGTTGGGCAATATGCTCGCGCTGCACGCGGACTTCCTGCTCCATCACCTCACGCGCTTGTTCAGCGGCCTGACACGCCTGTTGAGCCCTTTGAAATTCTAGACCGTGGGCGGCCGCCTGTGCAGTGAATTCACTCTCACGTCGGCGGGCCGCAACTGATTCAGCTTCCAGGTCCGTCAGCCGTTTCGACCGTACGGCCAATTCCGCTTCGAGCGCCTTGACCCGTTCGCCGCGTGCGGTGACTTCTCGCTGGGCTGACGAGTACAGCGTCTCGGATGACATGATCTTCTGTTCGAGAATCTGCATCCCTGACGTCTTCACCTTCAAATCATGTGACATCGTCTCCAGCGTCTGTTCTTTGCTTCGCAACAGATTGGCGAGATCCCCGTAGGAATGATCAGGCGAATTCTTTGGGAGTCCTCGCAATAACCAGCCAACGGCGACACCAATTCCTGCCGCAATGAGGAGACATCCGAGCATCTGGCTCATCAGTGTAATCATACGTCAGTCCGTCCTTACATCAGTAATTCGATCCGCTCATTCTGGTGAAGGCCCGATGGCGATCTCCCCTGAGCAAGGGGGCGTGTCGAACCATAGCCGATTACGGTAAACGGATTCGGGAGTCCGTGACTGGTCAAATACTGCTTGACCGCTTCGGCACGGCGCCGACTCAGTTGCATATTGTACTCCGCTTCGCCTCCCGAATCAGTATGGCCCCCAATTTCAATCGGCGTGTCGGGAGCTCTCCGCAAAAGCGTGATGATTTGATCGAGCGCCACCTGCCCTTTGGTCGTGATCGTCGCGCTCTTGGGTTCAAACTCGATCGAGGATTTCGTCAGAACTTGGTTCAACAGCAGCTGGAGTGCCGACAGAGGAACGGTGGCTGAAGACGATGCCGCCGTCGATACCACCACCACACGGTCTTCAATTCGCAAGCCTGCTCGTATCACCGGAGCCAAAGCCTGTAAGATCCCCGCCTTCTCACGATGACCGGCCACCTGACCATTGACCAACAGCGAACGTCCATCGATGATGATGGAGCCTCGCTCGACCATCATGCCCAAAACCGGCAAGAGCTGCGGCACCATATCCACCCACGCCGCCGTTTTGACCTGCTGATCAACAGTAAACTGGTCGATCACACGCATTCTCGTTTTCGCAGTGAGCGCATGCGCCTGTTCAAGAATCATGGTCTTACTGCGTTCAGTGGGCAACGAACCACGAAGGACCAAGCTGCCTTGCTCGAAACTGATGTGAAGGCTGGCGGGAGTCGCGATCGCGGACCGTGGCGGGGAGGAAAGGTGCCGAGGAACACACACCACGCCGAGGAGCATGAGCGCAACTGCACCTCCGGTGAGAACCCCTGCACGTCTCATGGAATCAACTCGCTGTGGATGATGGAACGACTGAGGCGCGAGGCGGCACGGTACCACATTTGAGGATGTTTGTACTAGGGTGAGAAGTGGCCAGCCAAGCGGAGAGAACAGGAACAGGCACAAACACGGTTTGCTGATTGGGCATGAGAAATATGAGGAACTGCTGGAGTGGAAAGAACTGGGAGGTACCCACCTCCATAAGCACAATCGCCTGTCATACCAACCGTAGGATAGTTAGAGCCGTTCCCCGTACTTTTGATAGTGTTGCTTCTTGGCATCAGCGATCCATTTTTCGCGTTTAATTCGATCAGGATCGGTGTCGAGTTTCTTGGCGATCTTCTCGATATCTTCTGGCTTCCAACGAGCAATTTGGATGAATGTACGGGTGCCCAGCTTATGAAGCGTCTGTGCAAAGGCTGGCCCAATCCCGTGGATCTTCTTGAGATCATCTTGCTGACCGTCCTTACTGATCTTGGGCTGTCCTCCTTGGGAACTCGGCTCGGCTCCATTCTGACGGGCCTGGTGAGGCCCCTCCTTTATGGAAGTTGTCTTTGCCGGCACTGCTTTGTCACCACGAAGCGTCGCTCTCAATTCTTTGAGACGTTGTTGCAGGCGATCGATCTGTTCATCTTTCCCGGGAATACTTTGTACCTCTTGCGCGAGATTCTGACGTTCCACTTGAAGATCGCGTAATTGACGGTTGAGATTCGCCATCTGTTCGTCTCGTCCCTGCAGCTGTTGCTCATTGAGCAGCAGCTGCTCACGAAGGCGCTCCTGTGCCGCGCATTGTTCTTGGAGCTGGACCACTTCTGACTTATGCTCCTGAACCGTGCGTGCGTATTTCTTTTCCCATTCTTTAAGCTCTGTTCCCTTCTCACGGAGGAGGTTGGCGGTCGGCACGAGCTCTTCGATACGACGGTCGCGTTCTGCAAGGGACTTTTCGATCTGCTTGATGGTGCTCCGATGGGCCGCTTCCCGATCACTCAGCTCAACCTCCAGCTGATGGACACGGACTTGTGTCGATTCCAGCTTCTCAACCTGGGCACGGAGTCGATCTCGGCCGGCAAGGTCTTTGTTGAGTTGGGCGATCTGTTCGCGAAGGACACGGATCTCCTCCTTTTGAACCTCGCGGGCCTGCTCGGCGGTCCGACAGGCCTCCAGGGTATCCTGGACTTCGTCCGCCTGAGCGGCCGCAAGCGAATCGAACTCACTGACCCGCCGGTCGCGCTCCGCAATGGATTGCTCCAGCTGCTGGATCGTGCCGCGATGGACAGCTTCCCGATCGCTCAGTTCGACCTCCAGCTGATGCACACGGTCTCGGGCCGATTCCAGCTTCTTCACCTGGGCGCGGAGCTGGTCTCGGTCGGCCAGCCCTTCGTTGAGTTGGGTGATCTGGTCTCGCAGAACCCGGATTTCCTCTTTCAGGACCTCCTGGGCTTGTTCGGCAGTCTGACAGGCCTGCTGAGCCCCGTGGAGTTTGTCAGCCTGAGCCACCGCGCTCGCGTCGAACTTACTGATCCGCCGGTCGCGCTCCGTGATGGACTGCTCGAGCTGCTTGATGGTGCTCCGATGGGCCGCTTCCCGATCACTCAGCTCGACCTCCAGCTGATGGACACGGACTTGTGTCGATTCCAGCTTCTCGACCTGGGCACGAAGTCGGTCTCGGCCGGCAAGGTCTTTGTTGAGTTGGACGATCTGTTCGTGGAGGACGCGGATTTCCTCCTTTTGAACCTCGCGGGCCTGTTCGGCAGTCCGATAGGCCTCCAGAGCATCCCGAACTTCGTCCGCCTGAGCGGCCGCAAGCGAATCGAACTCCCTGATCCGCCCATCCCGCTCCGCAAGCGACTGTTCAAACTGCTGGAGAGTTCCCCGATGCGCGGCTTCTCGATCACTCAATTCGACCTCAAGCTGATGGACACGATCACGCACCTTGGCCAACTTCTCCACTTCAGCGCGCAGTCGGTCCCGGTCGGCAAGACCTTCGTTGAGTTGGGCAATATGGTCTCGCAGAACTCGGATTTCCTCTTTCAACACCTCCTGGGTGTGTTCGGCTGCGTGACAAGTCTGTTGAGCCCCGCGAAGCTCATCTATCTGGGCGGCCATGTTGTTATCGAATTCACTAATCCGGTGGTCGCGCTCGAGCAGAGACTGTTCGAACTGCTGGAGCACCCCCCGATGAGCCGCTTCCCGGTCGCTCAATTCGACCTCAAGCTGATGGACACGATCACGCACCTTGGCCAACTTCTCCACTTCAGCGCGCAGTCGGTCCCGATCGGCAAGGTCTTTATTGAGTTGCCCGATCTGGTCTCGTAGTACCCGGTTTTCTTCTTTCAACACCTCCTGAGTTTGTACGGCGGCCTGACATGCCTGTTGTGCCCCACGAACTTCATCCAGCTGAGCCATCGCACTCACATTGAACTCGCTGATCCGCCCATCGCGCTCCGCGAGCGACTGTTCAAACTGCTGGATCGCTCCTCGATGGACCGTCTCCCTGTTACTCAGTTCGACTTCCAGCTGATGCACACGATCTTGCACTGAGGCCAACTTCTCCAGATGGGCACGGAGGCGATCCCGATCGGCGAGGTCATTGTTGAGTTGGGCAATATGGTCCCGCAGAACCCGGATTTCCTCTTTCAACACCTCCTGGGTGTGTTCGGCTGCGTGACAAGTCTGTTGAGCCCCGCGAAGCTCATCTACCCGGGCGGCCATGTTGTTATCGAATTCACTAATCCGGTGGTCGCGCTCGACCAGAGACTGTTCGAACTGTTGGAGCACCCCCCGATGGGCCGCTTCCCGGTCACTCAATTCGACCTCTAACTGATGGACTCGGTCTTGCACCGACTCAAGCTTCTCGACCCGGGCGCGGAGGTGATCCCGGTCGGCAATGCTTTCATTGAGCTGGGCGATGTGCTCGCGTAGAACCCGGATTTCTTCCTTCAAAACCTCGTGCGTACGTTCGGCAACCTGATAGGCCTGTTGAGCCCCGCGGAGTTCGTTGGCCAGAGCGCTAATGGTCGCGCTGAGCTCACCCACGCGTTGACGTGCTGCAACTCCTTCAGATTCTAGGTCTGTCAGTTGTTTCGACTGTGTAGCCACTTCTGCTTCAAGCACCTTCACCCGCTCGCCACGGGCCGTGAGCTCCCGCTGGGTTGAGGTGAACAGCGTCTCGGACGACATGATCTTCTGTTCGAGCATCTGCATCGCCGCATTCTTGACCTTCAACTCGTGCGATGTTGTTTCCAGCGCCTGTTCCTTCACCCGCAGTAAATTGGCGAGCTGCTGGCATTGCTGTTCGAACGAATTCTTAGAGTTCTGCTGTAACCATCTGTTCAATGTGCTCATACGTCACTCAATCCTTAGATCAGGAGTTCGATGGAATGATCCTGTTTGAAGGCTGGTTTGATGTCTCAGATGGGAGAGGGGGCATGCCGAACCATCACCGATTGCGGTCATCGGATTCGTAAGTCCCTTACTAGTCCGCCTCAGTCCCATAATTTGTACTCTGCACGTTGGGAGAGAATCCCCCACACGCCTCATGAGCTCAGTCAGCTAACATGATGTGACCACAGGGGTTAGACACGTGACGGTACCACATTTTATGATGCATGTACTAGGGTAAGATTTGGCCAGTCGAGCGGGTCAAGCAAGAGGATGCACAAGTCTCATCTAGTGACGTTACCTTCGGCTCGAACTGGTCTATTGGCGGCTTTAACAAACTCAGTGTAGAATTCACCGCATATTTCCGTTCTCATTCCAGTTGCTCCGTAAACTCAAGAGTGAAATGATATCACCCAGCGGAGTCGGTTCCCGCGCAGACGCCTTCCAGCAGAAAAATATGCCATGACTCAGGGATAAAGTCGCAATCGTCACGGGCAGTAGCAGCGTTCAGAGATTGGGAAGCAGGGAGGGGAGGCGTGGGCAATTCAGACCGATGTGGCCGATGAGCAGCAAGTCGAGCGACTCATCACCGCAACGGTAGGTCGCTACGGGCGGATCGATATTCTCGTCAACAATGCTGGTATCGGCGGCGGAAGTCGAGTGGCGGACACGAGTACCGAAGCATTTGATCAGGTCATGAATGTCAATTTGCGCGGCACGTTCTTCTGCTGCCGAGCAGGCTTCCGACAGATGAAACAACAGGGCGGGGGAGTCATCATCAACATATCGAGTGTGGCCGGCGTACAGGCTTGGGCAGGCACCGGAACCTACAGTGCCTCGAAGCACGGCATTATGGCACTGACCAAATCATTGGCTCGACGCTTGGAAAGCATGCGGTGGTGCATCAGATCGTCATTGATCGGGTAGGCGCGGATTGGTGAAGCTCCGCGGTCGGTTGAGGGAATAGCGGAGAGCAGTTTCTCTCACATCCCTATTGCGCCGCTCGCACAATTCGTCGGCGGCTGACTCAGTATCTCAACCCTACTGACTCTCTTCCTTGTGCCCACGATGTCTATGATCTTTGAGGAGTGGCACCCGAGAAAATCCGAGAAGGAAGAGTCGTAGACCGCCATTCCCTTATGACCGACAACCCCGCTTCCGGCGCTGGAGTAGCCTCCAGCCCACGCCCTTCAGGCTGGTTCAGACTGCGCTGCTGCCCCTGCCCCTGGAACTTCCAAACTGGCGCGGCCCAGCGTGCCGTCGCGGTAGTCGGCGAGGAGAATCCTCGCGGCCTTATCCCGGTCCAACGCCCCGCCGCTTCCAGCCAGCAGACAGCCACGCTTTCTGGCGATCGCTTCAATCACCCCCGCACTAGTCAGCCCCTCCACTCCAAATCCGTAGCGGGCCGTGAGTCTGGCGGGATACCGCATGAGCAGCTTCCCGGCGAGAAACTCGGCGACAGTTTCATCATCCACGACCGTGTGCCCGACGGCATTGATGGTGGCAAGCAATAAACCTACTTCTGGATCCTTGATCGTCCCCCATAGTAATCCGGGCGAATCGATAATGGCCATCTGGTCACCCAGCTTGTGCCGTTGTTGAACTTTGGTCACCGCCGGTTCATCCCCCACACGAGCGACGCGCCGCTTCAGGAGCGTATTCATCAAGGTCGACTTGCCGACATTGGGGACACCCATGATCAGCATACGCAGCGGTTTCACATTGCTGTTGCGATAGGGAGCGAGCTGCTGGGAGAG
>JACRQB010000291.1 GCA_016222925.1 Nitrospirota bacterium
CACGCCGGCCTTTTTCGCGTTCTTGACGGCGGTGGTGACCTGGTCCAGCGTCTGTTCTTTCTTCAAGCGATCGAGAATCTTCTGGCTGCCGCTCTCGATCCCGAACATCATCGCGCCGCAGTTGGCCTTCGCCATGGCCGGGAAGAGATGTTGGGCGACGGAATCCACGCGCCCCTCGATGCCCCAGCGGATCGACAGCTTAGCTTCCATGATGCCGTTGCAAATCGCTTCGATTCGTTTGGGCTGGAGCAGAAAGTGATCATCGACGAAGCCGACGGACTCATAGCCGAGTCCTTCGAGATGCTTGAGCTCCGCGACCACATGTTGTGGACTACGGGCACGCCACTTCCCCTCGTTGAAGATCGGGATGTCGCAGAAGATACAGGGCCAGGGGCATCCCCGCGAGGTCTGCATGGTGGTAAACCGTCTCAGCGAAAGTACCACTGGAACATCCAGCGGCATAGACTCGACGTAATCGAGCTTCAGACTCTCACGGTCAGGAAAGGGCCATTGATCCAGCTGCCGCTCCATAGCGCGGTTGGGATTCTGGATGACTTGGCCGTTCTTCATCCATGTCAGACTGGCGACATCTTGGGGGTTCTCGAGATTCGCGAGCAGATCGAGCAGCAATTGTTCGCCGTCGCCGCGACAGACAAAGTCGACTTCGGGACATTGCAGTTTCACCAACGAGGCATTCAGGCTGGCGAACACGCCGCCGAACGCGAGTTTTACTTTCTGATTAGTCGCACGAATTTCCCGCGCGAGCATCTTGGCGTAGGGATAGCTGGTGGTACTCAGAAAACTGAGGCCGACGAGCGCTGGTTGTTCTTGATTGATCCGGTCGATGATGACTTGGTTCGGGGTGTCGGGATTGGCCTGATCGAACATCACGCATTCATGGCCTGCCTGTTTGATGACGGACGAGAGCGACATGATACCGATGGGGGGAAACCCCATCACGCGAACATTGCCGTTCGCGGCTCGTGTTTTAGCAGGAAGTGCGTAGAACTGTGGATCGCGGACGTGGATAAGAAAAATTCGCAGACAGACTCCTTGATTCGATTTCGATCAAAAGCGGAGTGAATATTGACGGAGTGAGTGAAAGAAACTAGGAAAGTATCCGAGCTGACTAAACCGATAATTGCAACGTACCATGTGTAAATTTCTGTGTCAACGACACAGTGGCCGAGGAGAATATGTGGGGGCTAGTTGAGCTCAACACGTGGACAACAGTGGTGTCGGCATCACGAAGATGATTCGGGCAGCGCAGGTTTCCGAATGGTGCTGAACAAAACGTGCAGGGCGGTCAAACTCACAATACTCCCCAGAACCAACGGGACGCCCAGAGTTGCCGCCAGGGCGCGTCGGGCGACAACGCATAGAGGCGGCGGCCAGGCGATGTTGATGAATTCGAATATCGACCGGTGAAACGCGATCACGTTGATCGGCAGCCCCCACCGGCCAAGTGCGGGATTCCAGCGTCCGGTCAGGCGAGTGTATAGTCCGACTCCCGTCGTCACGGTGAACATCGCGTACAGCCCGCCGGTACCGAAAGCAATGATCGTGGCGACGGCTTGATCATTCAACCCTAACAAGAGACCTGTTTCAGCCGAGTGTACGGTGCTAGGAGGCTGGCTTCGGGGAACTGCTACTTTCCGAAAGAGCACCGCGTTTGGCTCGAAAGAACGTTTGGAGGAGCTCCCGGCTCTCTTGTTCGAGCAGACCTCCGACTACTTGGACTCGGTGATTGAGCCGGCGCTCGGCTGGAATATCAAAGATCGATCCGCATGCACCGGCTTTGGGATCCCAGGCTCCAAACACAAGCCGCGCAATACGAGATTGCACGATTGCTCCGGCACACATGGGACAGGGCTCCAGCGTGACATAGAGTGTTGTTTCAGTGAGTCTCCACGTTCGGAGCTGTTCGGCCGCTCGGCGGATCACGACCATCTCCGCGTGAGCTGTGGGATCCTGTGAAATCTCTCGGTAGTTGTGACCAGCCGCGATC
>JACRQB010000203.1:0-11138 GCA_016222925.1 Nitrospirota bacterium
CTATGATTTCAGCGGGTGATGCGTTCCACCCCAGATCGTTCGTGCCGCCAAGAATCAGGACATAACCCGGTTGATGAGCGAGCACATCCTGCGGGAACCGCAGAACCATTTCGCCGGTCAACTCACCGCAGATCCCGGAGATACGAACCTGCACCCCATCGCCTACATGGGATTGGAGGAACTGTCCGTACGGGGTCTCCCGCCCGGTCGGATTGTCTCTGGTCGGCGACTGAAACCCAGCAGTCAAACTATCGCCGAAACAGATCACGAGGGGAGTTCTACTCATCTTGCGGCTCAATTCTACCGATGCCCTTTACGACAAACAAGCCGCTGGATCAAGCACAGGTCAGAGTAAAACGACTGCGGAGAACGGCGATTTCCTTGACGAATCTATGATCTGCCGGTAGGTCTTATCTATGACGACGGACCTCAAAACGGCTCAAGAAATGATGGCCGCCGCAGTTACCACACGCACGGCTGAAGATCCAGAGATTGTCTCCGTCAAACGTGTCTTAAAACTACTGGACAAGACGGCCAAATCGAACCGGACGTACGGCTCAACGAATCCTGTCGCCCAGAAATTTACGCAGCAACTATTCGAAGAATTAACCAATCACCTCACAACATATTCAAGACTGGCTTTCCTCGTTCAACGATCCGAATTGCTGTGCAAGGACCATGTCGTGTACCAGACAGAGAAGAATGGAGGAAGCGAGAGCCTCGCCTTCAAGCTGTACGCCGACGGCATCCGAGAACTCGTCCTGCACGAGGGGCTCACACAAGAAGAGCTATCGCTCTTCCTCGCCTCCTTATGGAGCGACGTCGCCTCAAATGAGGACGACGATGATATCGTCACGCGCCTGTGGTCTCGGAATCTGTCGACAATCACGCTCGCCACGGCCGAAGAACTCTCAAAGTCGTCGGTAGCGAACAACGGCGTTACCCGTCCTGACGGTAGCATGAGTTCATCGGATTCGACACTCAGAGAGTTACTGGACCGGGAACGAGAACGCAAAAAGCGGGTCAAAGAAGGGCCAGACTCTGAAGGCAGTGGTTCCGAAAACGCTAAAAATCGTTTCCAGTCTGGACTTGCAGGCTATGAGGTCACGGAAGAGGAACTGGCCGTCCTCGTGCACGATATCGAGGTAGAGCAAAAACAAGATAGCCTCATGTACATCCTCGACATATTGACCGCAATCCTCGCCTCAGAGAAGTCTCCCGCGTTGCTGACGAAACTCTTCAGTCTGTGGGGCACCATCGTGGAATCCCTTCTATGCGAAGGTAAATGGACGGTATTGGAGAACGTCTTAAATCTCCTCCACGAAACGGATGCCGTGCGGCCAGATCTGAGCGAGGAACACAAACAACAGTTGGCCTCGCTCCTCAACGGACTCGGCCGCACTGAACGAGTGAAGATGATCGAGGGCTATCTCAACCGAAGCCCAGACGCCGACGTGAAAGGGCTCTCTACCATCTTACTACTGCTGAAGGCAGATGCCGCCCCCTCACTCTGTTCGCTTCTCGCGAACGTCACGTCACCGGTTCACCAGGCCATTGTGTCAGAGGCCCTCGTCACCCTCGCAAAGGACCACCCGGATCCCTTATTGCGAGGGCTATCGGATCGTAGGCCTGGGTATGTTCGCAATCTGCTTTTGATTCTCATCAAGTGGAATAATCCCAAGTTCGCCGATCCGGTCGAAAGATTAACCCGGTATCCTGACGCGCAGGTTCGTCGGGAAGTAGTCCGTGCGCTCGGCCTGTTCCGACCCAGCGGCAATGGCACGAAACTCGTCTCCCTCTCGACTGATGAAGATGATGGGGTTCGCTTTGCTGCGCTGAAGCTGCTCATGTCCGGCCAGTACACCGTTTCTTTCTCCCAATGGTCCCCTCTTCTATCGGAAGAAGGGTTTATGGATCGCCCCATCAGTGAGCGACGAGCAATCTTTCAGGCTGTCCGCGCCACGTGCGGCGACGAAGCGGTTCCGTATTGGCAAGGTCTGATGACCGAATGGACCTGGACGAATCGGAGAAAAAAAGAAGAGCTGGCGGTCCTGGGAGCAGAAACACTCGGAAAACTCGCCACCCCTGCCGCCGTCGCCGCGCTCTCACTTGGGGCCAAAAAAGGAAGTGCCGCAGTTCGCCAGAGCTGCGCCGCGGCATTGTCGCAAGCTCAACGGCTACAACGCAGCCTCCCCTCAACCGGTGCGACACACTAGGAAATGTGATCGTGAAAGAAAGCCAGTCGCAGCCTCTGCAAAACCCGCCCAGCGAAGATCAGATCCAGCCGCTCCTGACACACGAAAAGTCGTTGTCACGGAAGATCGGTCAAGGGTCAGAAGCTGGAGATATCCTCGACCAACAGTTGGTGATGCTGGGATTCCAGCTCATCACACAGTTGAATACACTGATTAAGACGTCGAAGATCCATGGCCGTGCCAATGCCGCTCTCGACAAACCCGTCGAAACGATGCTGACCCTCATTGAAACCCTCGCCCACGACCAACCCGTCACCTTGTGGGTGCAGGACGATTTCCTCTTCCTCGGTGAGAACCATCTAAAAGTGACGGCCCAACAAATGCTGGTCGTCTCAAGCGTGCTTGACGCCTTGAAAAAGTGGAAGATCGGCGGCCTGACGTTTTCCTCTTCGGTTTCTTCCAAGGATCTTCGAGAGTTCGCCCACCTCTTTGTCAGTCTCGACCCGACCACGAAATCGATCGAGGACTTCCGACAGGAATTGGTCAACCTGGCCGTGGCCGGCATCGAACTGAAGGACCCTCGATTGCTCAATCTCAAAGAAGATCTTTCAGAAAACAGAAATTCGAAAGCGCAGCACAAAGCACGCTCAAAAACCGCGTATGGGAAAGCCGCCGATGCGGTCGGCAGTCTGACGCAGTCGTCCCGCGATGGCAAAGCGAAAGTCGAGCTAGCTGATCTCGGCTTGGCCGCGCTGTTTCACGACATGGGAAAGTCGACCATTCCCCTGGAAGTTTTGAATAAACCAGGCGAGTTCACGGAAGACGAGTGGACGATGATGCGCAACCACCCCACGGAAGGAGTCTTGAGCCTCACGCAGTTACGCGGCATCACCAACCTTCCGGCCCGCATGGCCGCAGCATCCTTCGAACACCATATGAACTTGGATTATTCCGGCTATCCCAAGTTAAAGACACCGTGGAAACTCTCTCTGACGGGGCGCATTCTCACGATCGCCGATTGTTACGATGCCATGACATCGTCCCGCGTCTACCGCCGTGAACCGATGTCACCCTCAAAAGTACTTAATATGATGCTTTCGAAATCCGGGAAAAGTTTCGACGTGACCTTGCTCAAACTGTTCGTTAATTGCGTGGGAATCATTCCAATCGGAAGTCTGGTCGTCCTCGATTCGGATGCATTCGCCGTCGTGCTCAAGCCTGCCACCGATACGACTGAGAGCGAGCGGCCGGTCGTCAAAGTCATCACCGATGCGCAGGGGAATCCCATTGATAACGGCCCTGAGTTGGATTTGACCGAGAAGGATGATGCCGGCGAGTACCACCACAGCATCATTCGGTTGGTTGACAATACGGAGCACAAATTCGACACAAGCCGGTACTTCGTCTAGCCCTCCTACCCATCGCGCCTCTCGCCCGCAACGTCTCCCTCTTCGCTTGACAGTCTGAAATCCGATCTTCGACAATGCACACTATGGAGGGACATATCGTCATCGAACGATTGGAGTTTCGCGGCCGCTGCGGCGTGACGCCAGAGGAACGCGCTCGCCCACAACCCCTCGCTCTCGATTTGGAATTGGGCTGTCGACTGGAGGCAGCAGGATTATCCGACGATCTTGGTCATACGATCGACTACGCGACCGTGGCTCAGCGTGTCGTCGACATCGGAACCCTTCAAGAGTCTCAGCTGCTGGAAACACTGGCGGAACGGCTCTTGGCAGCCCTGTTCGATGAATTCCCGATCAGTCGCATCAAGCTGTGGTTGCGGAAGTTACATCCCCCAATCCCCTACGTGACCCGCTCCGTCGGAGTCAATATTGAGCGCACAAGTCTCGCACAGCACGTCCTCCGCGCAGCGCCACCACCGGCCCAGTTTCTCCTCCAACAACTCCATCGTCTTCCTAAAGGCAAGGTTCTTGACGTGGCTTCCGGCAGCGGACGTCATGCACTGTTCCTCGCCTCGCTGGGCTACCAGGTCGACGCTGTCGATCGCGACGAACAAGCCCTCGCACGGCTTTTGACTCACGCCCAAACAAGACATCTCACTGACATCAGTTCGCGAGTGCTGGATCTGGAGCCGCTACCGCCGCAAGAGCCGCATCTCGAACATGAAGCGTACGATGCCATTCTCGTCTTCTTTTACCTGCATCGACCGCTCTTCCCCTCTCTTATCGAGGCGCTGAAGCCAGGCGGAGTGTTGCTGTATGAAACCTTTACCGTCGATAACCACGTCCAACGCCAGCATCCAAAGCGTCGAGAGTTTTGCCTTACACATAGTGAACTCCTACGCCTCACATCCGACCTCCGCATTCTCCATTATGACGAAGGGCTCCACGAAGGAACGAGCGAGTCGGAATCCGTCTACACAGCCCAACTTGTGGCGCAGAAACCCTTTACTCCAGAGCCATCGACATGAGTCGCCTGGACCTTCATCTGCATACCACCCACTCTGACGGAAGTTGCACGCCCGCTGAAGTGGTGAATATGGCACACCAAGCAGGAGTGACGGCCTTGGCGATCACCGATCACGACATCATGACGGGTGTCACTGAGGCCATGACGACTGGACAACAGTGTGGGATCGAGATCATACCTGGGGTGGAAATCAGCTCGTTTACCGGCAACTCTGAGTTGCACGTTCTGGGGTACTTTCTTGATCAGCAGGACCCTGACCTGCTTGCTCGCCTGAAGACTCTGCGGGACGGGCGTCACCGCCGAAATCCACAGATCATCGAACGTCTGCAGACCCTCGGAATCGACATTACGTACGATGAAGTCCGCGCACTCGCCGGCAGCGACTCGGTTGGTAGACCGCACATCGCCCGTGCCTTAATGGACAAACACATCGTCGCTTCTGCTAAAGAAGCCTTTGATCGCTTTCTTGCCGAGGGTAAACCGGCCTACGTTCCTCGGGAACTCCCGAGCCCTGCCGAAGCCATTTGCTGGATCAAAGCAGCTCGAGGACTTGCCGTCATGGCTCATCCGACATGGGTCAAAGTCGCGGAGCAATCGCTGGTTGATCTGGTCCGACAGCTCAAAGCCGACGGGCTTGACGGGGTAGAGGTCTACTATAGTACCCATGCCGCGCGACAGACTCGAGAATACCTCAGCCTGGCTCAACAACTCGGCCTCCTGGTCACCGGCGGAAGCGACTTTCATGGGCTCACGAAACCCGACATCGATGTTGGCATCGGTAAGGGTACGTTACACATTCCACTCTCACTGCTCCCTAAAATGAAGGAAGCCGCGGGACGACTCTAGCGCGACATCCTCCACATATTTTTTCCAATCCATTGACTCTCCTTCAGTATCCGCTAGACTCTGACTATCTTTTGATCTCGTCACCCATGGTCAACGCGTCGAGCTGGACTCTTCAATATGTGCTTGTCACACTGGCCATACTTTTGGCCGGTCCCGTACTGAGCAAACTGCCGGCGGCGGAGTCGCTTCCTCTCTCTCTGTTCGGCTTGACGAGTTCTCAAACCATTCGCTTCATTGCCGAAGGAACAGGGCTGGTCGCACTCTGCATGCTTTCGCTCCGCGCATTTTTCCAGATGCCGGATAACGGACGAGGTTTCTCGTTTCTGCGACAACTGGTCCTTCCGGCCACCACCCTGTTCATGGTGATCGTGACAGATAAGACCATCCGGGTTACCGGACTTGCGCTTCGCGCCCCGGTAGGCCCCACACGCTATGCCCTAGCGTATACCGCAGCATTGACACTGAGTGGGATCTGGATCACCGCTGCCTGGCTTCTGCATCGCGAGGCTCTTCGCCGTTTTTTTGTAAAACCTGTGCAATCGACTCGACGCCAAGAACCGGGAGCGTCCGCCGAAGGCACTGACGATATCGACTCGGAACAAGAACAAAGCGAGTCCGAGGCGGCAACGCCCATCCTCGCCACACAGAGCGGTCCACCCAGTACGCTCGGTCGATATAAGGTGTTCAAGGAGTTAGGGCGCGGCTCAATGGGGATAGTATATCTGGGGAAAGATCCGACGATCCAGCGATTCGTGGCGATCAAGACCATGCGGCTCGACGAGATCGACGACCACGATAAACTGCAGGAAGTGAAAGCTCGGTTTTTTCAGGAAGCCGAATCCACCGGGCGATTGTCTCACCCCAATATTGTCACGATCTTCGACGCCGGAGAAGAAAACGACCTCGGTTACATCGCCATGGAGATGCTGCAGGGCACCACGCTCAAGCAGTGGTCAAGGAAACCCAATCTCCTGCCGCTCACAAAAATGATTCCGATACTGTCGACCGTCGCCGACGCGATGGACTATGCCCATCAGCAGGGCGTTGTGCATCGCGACATCAAACCGGCGAACATCATGCTGACCACCGATGAGGTCGTCAAGATCATGGACTTCGGCATCGCCAAGATGGCGACATCGTCGAAAACTCAGACCAATATTGTGCTGGGAACTCCCACGTATATGTCCCCCGAGCAGATCTCAGGGAAAAAGGTGGATGGGCGCTCAGACATTTTCTCGCTCGGCGTCGTCATGTTCGAGCTCCTGACCGGTCGTCCTCCCTTTATCGCGGACAACGTCTCAGCATTGCTGTTTGCCATCGCTCACACGCCGCATCCCAGTGTGAAAGCCATCAGGCCGGATCTTTCTCCCATCGTAAAGAAAGTCCTGGATCGAGCGTTGCAGAAAGATCCGGTCCACCGCTATCGCCGCGCCGGAGAGTTCGCCATGGAACTCCGCTCCTGTCTTGAAGGGTTGGCTGCATAAATACGTAGTACCTCTTCTTTCGACTCTTCACGAGTCTTCAGTACGAGCGACTCCTCCCCATCACTATCTCTGAATCGCCCCAGGTTGGCAGTGGGAAGTGGCACAAACGCAGCTGTGAGGGGACGATGCCTGGTATGCGAATCTTCAGTTTCGTAAGTGGAGACGCCCTTTAGGCAAGCTTTGGTAGCAGCCCTCTGAAAGCCCCTGCTCATGCGCCTGCAAACATTGCAGGATACGGCCATCACCTGGCTGCACGGTTAAGCAGACTCGCTTCACATCGTCGGCGCAAGCGAGCCTATCCCCTTCAGCTTCCGTCCAACGCACCAGCCGTTGCCGCACGATCTGTTGACAGGGAGGGTCCCATCGTTTCATGCGCTGCACCACACAACGTCGCCTGTCTTCTCCTGAAAGCGAATCGGGACAGTATTGCTGGACCTCGGCCTCACACTTCATTTCAGCGATTTGCCTGGCACGGCTGTCGCGCGGAGCGGATATGCCACCGAGAGTGGCCACTGACTCCGCTTCTCTCGCTCCTGCTAGACTGTTAGTCGGTTGCCCGGTCACACCTGGAATCGAGAGATCGAGCTCGGGGACGCGCTGTGTAGCAGCGATCGAGGAAGTCGATGGCGCCGAGAAGAGCTCTTCCTTCGATGGGAGGTTCGCCCAAATGATGGTCCAAACTAAGGCCAACCCCGCCACCGAAATGGAGTTCGTGATCGCATTCCCAAATCGTTCTTGGGTGATGGTGGGCTTCATCACGGTGAGGATAAAATAACGCGGCTAAAAAATCATCGAAACAGGAGTTTCTCGCAGGACCGCGCAATCGACCAAACCGACTGGTGTGAAGAACACAGGAAAAACAAAAGGCAGGAGCACGTAAAACTAGTTGTCCGGAGTTTCGACGATGTGATTCTCGAACCTGGTACAGCCTTCGGCCAATAGCCGATTGGTCAACATCTCCCCTGGCCATTCGATCGGCAGATCGGCGGTAAACACCCAGACGTCCGGAGAGGTCCAGACCGGACCATGCTCTTCCGGAAGCTCTGGATCGAACAGATCGGTCCACACCGGCATGTAGACCCCATTCCCACATTGTGTATGGAGATGCACGATGGTGCGAGATCTGACAAGCGGGTCCAGCTCTCGCCACACTGCCGCCGTCTCATCGGCGAGGTGATGCAGCCGTACCGCATTCTGCGCGTCGAACATCGCATAGGCGGCATAGACCGGCGCCTCGATGGTATCGGGCGCACATGCCAGTTCCGGACATTGTTTCACCAGCCCTTCGAGAATCTCACGGCGCTGTCCGTCTTCCCACGTATCGGGCAAACCTGGGTCCGGAGCGCCGATCAGCTCAAATAGAAGAAACGCCGTATTTTCGACCGGAGGAAGCAACCGCGCCGCCACGGATTGGACACGTCTGGAATCCGTGACCGTCACAAGGTGGTCATGAAACATTTGAAGATTCAGCATCTCCAAGGTGGCATCGGTCAAGAGGCGCGACTCGACGCGAACAACCGTTCCAGCGGGAAGCTGAAGAGACTTATGCAAGAGATCAGCCGTGGCGATCGGATCAATCTTCAGTTTGAGCGGGGCGGTTAAGTTCGCCTGCAAGGGAAGCTCTAAAGCCGCCATCGTCGACCAGATCAAAAAGCCATTCGGCCATTTCTTCGTCGAGCGCCGCCAGCACGGTCAACAGATCATGCTCGCGTCCCTGCTCAAGAAACGCCTGCAAGGTATCGATCGCATCATCGGTATCGCCATGATCGTGGCGACGGGCGTTGATGAGATGGATGAGATCCCGTGTGAGAGGATCGGGGCGAGACCAGCCTAACATCGAAGCTCCCTGCTGGACGAGCCAGCGGCCATGGCTCGACAACTCAAAATGCATGTTGCCAAACTTTTCCTACGCATGCAAGTCTCAGAATGATTACGCGCGACTCGTCACACACAGGTTCTCCGCACGTCCCTATTCACCGATAATCTTCACAAGAACCCGCTTACGACGACGTCCGTCGAACTCGCCATAAAAAATTTGTTCCCACGGACCGACGTCGAGCTTGCCCTCGGTGAGCGCAACCACGACTTCTCGCCCCATCACCTGTCGCTTCAGATGAGCATCACCATTGTCTTCGCCTGTGTCGTTGTGCCGATACATCGCTTCTTGAGGAACAAGCCGTTCCAGGAATTCGTCATAATCCTGCAGGAGACCAGACTCATCATCATTAATGTACACACTGGCCGTAATATGCATCGCGTTCACCAGAACAAGACCTTCCCGTACCCCGCTCTTCCTTACCACTGCCTCGACGTGGGGCGTGATATTGATGTAGGCCCGCCTGGTCTTTGTCTCAAACCAGAGTTCTTCGCGGTAGGACTTCATGATTATTGATCACTGCATTGTGCCTGCCGCCTCGACAGACATGCAAGAGGCCCGAGCGATTCCCTTCTCATGCATGTTTCGCCTCGAGTGAAACGGCTATACTAGTATCGGTCTCGATATGACATCGGCTCATCCCCTTACACTCACGTCTTATCCTGTTCCCATGTACAATCTTGTGGCGTCTGCATCCATACCAGAATAGGCGCTGCTGAATATTCCGACAAAATTGACAGCCTATAAGCTTGGTGATAAGTATTTTTCTAGATTATACGATGCTGTCTGCTAGAGGGAGGTGCTCGATGTTTGCTATCGCTGGGGGCCCGTCGTTGGCTGGCAGTCCTCTGACGTGGAGCCTGTTGTTTGCTCGTCAGCCGGAACCGGATCTGGAATTCACGGAAGAAGAGCTGGAACAGACCACCACGATTCGATCTCCTTCGCCCACAAAGCCGCCCAACAAGTCGAGTGGGCGCCCGCTTCTGTGGATACTGCTGTTGATATTGATCGGCGGCGGCGCCTATGTCGCGATGGAGCAGGAGATGATCATGGATTATGTCGGGCCGCTTCTCGGCGAATCGCCGGTCCCACAACCTCAACCGCCTGTCGCCCGAAGACCGTCGCCGCCTACCCCGGCCACTCAGCCTCAAGCCGCTGTTCCGATTCCACCCCCTGCGGCACCAGTTGAGGTACCGCAGGCTGCAGCGCCGACGACCGCTTCCGTTCCCACACCTCCAGCCCCTCAGCCAATGCCGACGGCCTCAGCTCCGATACAAGCCCCGCCGTCACCAGCATCAATACCCGTTGCCCCTATCACCGCGTCACCGACTCCGCTGTTCAGCGAAGGTCAGCGGGTCAGCGTACTTATGGATCCAACGAATCCTGTGGGAAAAGTGGTTCTGGCTCAAGATGCCGAAGGGACAAAACCGGGACCAGCTATTCCACCGGGGACTGCACTCACGATTCTCGACGGCGACCTCCAGGGAAGTGGCTGGGTCTATTTCGTCCGCAGTGACTTCGGCACAAAAGGTTGGTTGGTTGAAAAGCAGCTTAAATTGAAACCCTGATCGCCTGGGTGCACTCCACTTTCCCAGCGCAGAGGGCGGCGATCACATCGCCGCCCTCTGTGCTATAATGCCGCCCGTTCACGCCTCCATCATAGCAGGTGAGACATCACGAGCCTCAGGAATTCATGCACGCCGTAATCTTTGACTTCGATGGTGTCATTGCCGACACCGAACCGCTGCACTTTGAAAGTCTGCGCCGGACATTGGCAGACATCGAGATCAGTTTGACCGAACAAGACTATTACGCCGACTATCTCGGCTTCGACGATCGTGGATGTATTCTGGAGGCACTGCGAATCAATCGCCGACCAACCTCTCCCTCGCTTCTCGAAGAGTTGATGACGAAAAAGGCCGCCGCCTATTTGACCTCGATCAAGGATCACCTCGTGATTTTTCCGGGTGTCAGAGAATTTATCGAAGCTGCCGCAGCCGCCTACCCCATTGCCATCGCCTCCGGTGCCTTGCGCCCTGAGATCGAGTTGGTGCTGGAACAAATCGGGATCCGAAAAGCGTTTGGTCACATTACCAGCGCAGAAGATGTGACGTGCGGCAAACCCAATCCGGAACCGTTTCTGCAAGCCCTGGCCGGACTGAACCGTCACCAGTCTACGGCTGCGATTTCGCCGGATTCATGCCTGGTCATCGAAGATTCCCTCCCCGGCATTCGGGCCGCGAAAGCGGCGGGGATGAAGGTCTTGGCGGTGGCCAATACACACACCATCCAGGACCTACACGA
>JACRQB010000203.1:11154-15600 GCA_016222925.1 Nitrospirota bacterium
ATCTGGCCGATCAGTTGGTCGGCATCAGCCACGAATGCGACTTCCCTGCCTCGGTTCGACAGGTTCCCGTCATGATCGAACCTCTGGTTGGAAAGGACGGAGGCTCCGGTGGAGAAATCGACCGGCAGGTCAAAGAACTGGTTGCGTCTGGACAACGACTCTACCGACTCAATGAAGACGCGTTTTGTCGTGCCAGTCCGGACCTTATTCTCACGCAAGACCTGTGTCATGTCTGCTCGGTAACCCCGGACCAGCTCGCACGCGTGATCGAGTCACTTCAACATCGACCCAACGTGCTCACGCTCAGTCCAACCACGCTGGACGACATGATCCATGATATCGAGCGCATCGCCCAAGCGGCAGACGTACTCGCGAGGGGACGGGCACTCTCCCAGAAACTCCGTCGTCGAGTGGACCACGTGCGCGCAACAACTAGTAGGACGTCCGTGCGCCCGCGCGTGGTGTGTCTGGAATGGCTGGATCCTCTCTATGTCGCAGGTCACTGGGTTCCGGAAATGGTTGCGCTGGCCGGTGGCCGCGATGTCCTTGGATCTCAGGATGCTCCGTCGCATGAAACGACGTGGCACGCCGTGGAAGCCGCTCGGCCAGACGTCGTCCTAATATTGCCTTGTGGGTACTCCGTCGAGCGTACGGTCAACGAGCTCCGGTGCGTCGGACAATCCGGTGACGCATGGCGGCAGGCTTGCGAACAGTGGCCGGATCTGTACGTCGTCGATGCGGCCTCCTACTTCAGCCGCCCTGGCCCTCGACTCATCGACGGCGTGGAACTGCTCGCATCCATTCTGCATCCGACCCCTGACCATCCCCTTGACCCAGCCAAGGCGATCAAACTTGAGGCCTCCACGTTGACCGGGAGGTGCGCATCATGAATGCCTCTGACGCTCAAGCCTATTGCACGGCCTACACGAAGAAAAGCGGCAGCAATTTTTACTATTCGTTCCTCTTCCTTCCCAAAGCCAAACGCGATGCCATGTACACGGTCTATGCCTTCTGCAAGGCCGTCGACAGTGCCGTCGATGAACCAGCTGCCGGGAGCAACCCGAAAGACGAACTCAAGCGCTGGCGCGAGGAGATTGACGCGGTGTATTCCGGCATCCCGACTACTCCCATCATGGTGAGCCTTGCCCACCATGTGAAGACCTTGGGCATTCCGAAAGCGTACTTCGAGGAATTGATCAAAGGCGTCGAGATGGATCTGTTCAATAATCGGTATATTACGTTCGATGAGCTGTCACTCTATTGCTATCGCGTCGCCTCCGTGGTGGGGCTCATCTGTTTGCATATATTCGGAGTCACATCAGCCCGGGCACAAGATTATGCAGTGGCGCTCGGCATGGCGTTCCAATTGACGAATATCCTGCGCGATGTCGGAACGGATGCCGCCGAACGCCGAATCTATCTGCCGCTGGATGACTTGCAGAAATGGAACTATCCCGAGAAAGCCATGCTGAATCGGAGTTATTCGGCTGAGTTTCGAGCGTTGATGGAGTATGAGGCGTCACGAGCGCACCACTATTATAAGCGAGCCGATGCGGCCCTCAAAGAACTACCAGCCCATGAACGCCGTGCGTTGACAGTGGCGGAAATCATGCGTGGCATCTACAGTCGGATTTTGGAACGGATCGAACGGTCGAACTATCAGGTCTTCGGACCGCGTATTAGTCTCACCACCACCCAACGAGTGGTTATTGCCCTACGGATTTGGCTCCGCTCCCGATTCTCGTGACTGCGCCGTCCTCACAGACCGTCCTCGTTCTCGGCTCTGGACTGGCCGGCCTGGCAACTGCGCACCATCTTCATCAACAGGGCTACCACATCACCCTGCTCGATCATCCTGGCTGGCTCGATGGATTCCGGACCGATGCATTCCAACCAGTCCCGATTGTTCTGGGATGCCACCAGGAGACGAAGCGGGTCCTTCGCCTACTCGACCGAGGAAGGCCTTCGGAATCCGACCAGACCGTTCCACTCGAATTTCGACTCCCCGATGGGCGAATCGCCCCCTATCAGTCGGCCCGTCTTCCCGGAGCCTTCCAGTGGATGATGAGCCTCTTCAGCTTCCACGGCCTTTCCTGGCAGGATCGGTGGAGACTCTTCTCCCATGTGGAGCAAATTTGGGAACAGGCCCAAACTCTCCCGGCGGATTTAGAGAATCGGACGGCAGATGAATGGCTGACGGCGACCGGGCAAAGTCCTGAAGCCAGAGAACGGATTTGGGATCCGCTCGCTCAGTGGTTGACCGACAACGCGCTGACACGTCTCGCCGCTTCAACCTTCGTCCATCTGCTTTCGACTGTGTTTCTGCGCGATGCATCGGATGCGAGACTCACACACCTGGCCGGCTCCATCGACCACCGATTCATCGCACCCATGAAACAGGCGCTCCGACAAGGCAATGCGCAGATTGTCTCTCTGACCCATTGGCCTACCCTTCAGTTTGGACAGACTGGTGTGAGCGAGGTCCGGCTTCACGACGACACCAGACTCCGAGCCAATCGGTACATCATCGCGCTGTCCTACCAGAATCTCCTGCAGCTATTGCCGGAACGGCTGCTGACCCGCTACGCCTACTTCGCACAACTCACCGAGCTTAAAAGTCTGAGCGAGGTCGTGATTCAATTGACCTGCCCCACGACGAAGCCAAGGCCTCGTCTGCTCCTCCTCCCAGGCCGACCATTCCACCAGCTCACCAGCACATCACTCGGGTCAGGCGAAATTGAATATCGGCTCTCTGCGGTCGGGAACAGGCTCACCGAGTTGAACAACGATCAGGTGGTCGAGGCAGCACGGACCGAGATGTGCGAGTTGTTCTCCGGAACAGCCAGAGAGGATATGACCCCTCAGTCAGTCTTTCACGAGAACCACGCGGCTCTGTTGCTGGCACCGGGTGCCGCGCAATTGCGGCCGCTTCAACAGAGTCCTATCCAGAACTTGTTCGTCACTGGGGCATGGACCGACACCGGATGGCCGGCCAATCTGGAGAGTGCGCTTGTCAGCGCCCATCGCTGCGCAGAGCTCGTCGCCGCCCACCCCGCTTGACGCTGTCAGGGCTGGATGGTACGAGTAGAGAATGCATTCATGGGCCAGGATCTTCGTACATACGCTTCCGCTACTCATGTGGAGCATCCCGCTGGCTTGAGCCGATATGATATGGAGCGGGACTATATGGAGTGTGAGTACAAAGCGAGGTTAGCCAACGAGCAGCACTTCTACAGCCAGAGCTCACCCTTTCCCTTCGGTGCCGGACCTCAGAGTCCGGCGGACCATGCCCGCGCACTGCATGGCCTTTCAACGATCAACGCCATGCGGGATACCTGTCTTGCAGCAAAAGGTTACCATCTTAATTAGTTCCAGCGTGCAGATAGCACAGATCCTCAAACCGTTTGCCGCCTCGATACTTCGCGATGACCATCCACTCCCGTCGAGCATCGGTCAGACTAAGATAGGCCACACCATCAAGCCGAAACGGTTGAATCGTGAAGACCGTGCTCAACGCAGGAGCTGACGATGCCTGGTCCATGGGAAGAGATGTCAGAGGATAGGTTCCGCCGGTACGCTCAAACTTGTCGTGCGTTGCCAACAAGAGGCTCATGTCTTGCCAAGCCAGTTGGTCGAGGACCGGACTATTGGCGGGAAAAACATAGAAGCTCTCACTCGGCGCGCCCTTCATACAAAACGTGGTCTTCACCACTAAATCGTCGCGCCCATCGTTGTTCAGATCCATGTACGTCTTGTCGAGACTCGAACAGCGCCTGGTCTTTGGTCCCTCTCCCTTCAACTCCACCGCGGTCCACTCCACAGTCTTTGATAGGTCGGGGGTGGCTTTCAGCCGTTTTCCAAACAACTTCGCCACCCTTTCGCACAACGGCCTATCGCTGTACAACTAAAAGGCTTCCCATCCAGGTACGCTTCATCGTCATGTCGCTGGCCTCCTAACCTCAATATCTCGATTGACATCCCGGTTGTCTGTTTTTAAGATGCCGCTACTAATTTCGTGCCCTCACAACTCATGACACTCACTCCTCTTCAAGACCTCGCTCAATCCCTCGTCAACTGCGAGCGGTGCAAACTCGCCAAGCTCGGGCGCAGCCAAGTCGTCTTCGGCGTGGGAAACCCCCATGCCAGTATCATGTTTGTCGGAGAAGCGCCAGGTCTCAATGAAGATCAGAAGGGTGAGCCGTTCGTGGGGGCAGCCGGTAAAATCCTGAATGACCTCCTGGCCTCGGCAGGTCTCTCACGCGATCACATCTACATTGCCAACGTCATCAAGTGCCGGCCGCCGAACAATCGCGACCCAGAGCAAGATGAAGTGGAAACCTGTAAGCCATTCTTGCTGCAGCAGATCCAGCTGATCCGACCGAAGCTGGTCTGCACCCTCGGCAACTGGGCAACCCAGACGTTATTGGAGCGGAAAGTCGGCATTAC
>JACRQB010000204.1 GCA_016222925.1 Nitrospirota bacterium
CGGGCATCTGGAAGGGTACACGGCGACCGATATCGTCTCTCGATATAAACGGATGTGTGGGTTCAACGTCCTGCATCCGATGGGCTGGGATGCGTTTGGTCTGCCGGCTGAACAGTACGCGGTGAAAACAGGGATTCATCCCGCGATCACCACGGCCCAAAACATCGCCACCTTTAAGCGCCAGATGAAGCGTGTGGGGCTCTCATATGACTGGGAGCGAGAACTCAGCACCACCGACCCGCAGTACTATCGGTGGACGCAATGGATTTTTCTAAAGCTCTTTGAACGAGGATTGGCCTACGTGGCGGAAGTCCCTGTGAATTGGTGCCCGGCGCTCGGCACGGTGCTGGCCAATGAAGAGATCGTCGACGGCAAGAGTGAAGTCGGTGGTTTCGATGTCGTCCGCAAGCCGATGCGTCAATGGGTGCTCAAGATTACGGCCTACGCCGATCGATTGCTTGAGGACTTGAAATTGGTCGACTGGCCTCCCAGTACGCTGGAGATGCAAAAGAATTGGATTGGCCGTTCGATCGGCGCGGAGGTCGATTTTGTTCTGGCAGATCAGAACGGCGCGATTCGAGTGTTCACGACCAGACCGGACACGCTGTTCGGCGCGACCTATATGGTTTTGGCGCCTGAACATCCGCTGGTGGATGTGATCACGAGCATGGAACAGAAAGAGCCTGTTGTAGCCTATCGGGAGGCGGCGGCGAAAAAGAGTGATCTGCAACGGCAAGAGCTCGAAAAAGAAAAGACCGGTGTCTTCACCGGCGGCTATGCGATCAATCCAGTGAACCAGGAACGGTTGCCGATTTGGATCGCAGACTATGTACTGATGAGTTATGGAACAGGCGCCATCATGGCCGTGCCGGCGCATGACGAGCGTGACTGGGCGTTCGCGCAACAATACGCGTTGTCGATTCGTGAGGTCATTTCCGGCGGGAATGTGCGGGAAGCGGCCTTCACCGATACGGATCGCGGGAAGGTCGTGAATTCGTCCACGGGCGATGGCACGTTCTCACTCAATGGTCTCACGCCTTCCGAGGCGATTCCGAAGATCACCGATTGGTTGGCGAAGCAAGGGCAGGGCACGCGAGCGGTCAACTACAAACTCCGGGACTGGCTCTTTGCCCGCCAGCGCTATTGGGGGGAGCCGTTTCCAATTGTGTGGGCGGACGGAGAAGCGCGCCCGCTTCCGGAAGAGCAACTTCCCCTCGTGTTGCCGGAATCCAACAACTTTAAACCGTCCGGCACAGGAGAGAGTCCGTTGGCGAACTTGGACCAGTGGCTCGTCACCACCGATCCCACCACCAACAAACCGGCTCGGCGCGAGACCAACACCATGCCGCAGTGGGCCGGGTCTTGCTGGTACTATCTGCGATTCATCGATCCCAAGAATTCAACACAGCTCGTTGATCCGGAAAAAGAGCGCTATTGGATGCCCGTAGATCTGTACATCGGGGGCAGTGAACATGCCGTTCTGCATCTTCTGTATGCTCGGTTCTGGCATAAAGTTCTGTTCGATATCGGCGTCGTGAGCACTCCTGAACCGTTTCGCAAATTGGTACATCAGGGCATCGTCCTGGGAGAAGACAATCAGAAGATGTCGAAGTCGCGGGGAAACGTGGTGAACCCGGACGACATAATCGATCAGTTCGGCGCAGATGCCGTGCGGCTCTATGAAATGTTCATGGGACCGCTCGAAGCGATGAAACCCTGGAGTACCAGAGGTGTGGAAGGCGTGACCCGTTTCTTGGAACGAGTCTGGCGGCTGATGGTCGATGAACAAGGACGGCTCTCACATGCCGTCGTCTCAGCCGAACCGAGCCTTGATCACCAGCGGTTGCTTCATCAAACCATCAAGAAGGTTACCGAGGACATCGAGGCCCTCCGGTTCAACACAGCGATCTCGCAGATGATGATTTTTACGAATGAGATGACGAAGGCGCAGCAACGGTCTCGATCGGTGATGGAGCCGTTCGTCTTGCTACTCTCGCCGTTCGCGCCGCATGTTGCCGAGGAACTCTGGGACTTGCTGGGGCACCAACCCAGTGTGTCGCGACAGCCTTGGCCGATCTTCGATCCAGCGATGACGCTGAGCGAGCGCATGATCATCCCCGTTCAGGTCAATGGTCGGCTTCGGGCGAAGATCGATGTTCCCATAGGCACGTCGCGTGATGAGATCGAACGACTGGCTCGCGCAGAGGCGGCGGAGTGGATCCAAGATAAAGAATCAAAAAAGGTGATCTACGTCGAAAAGAAGTTGCTTAACTTCGTTGTGTGAGGACATGCTTGGTTCGCGCACTCGACACGCCGGACTCCGTACACCGCTCTCGGCCATCGGGTGCCTCACGGTGATGACTCTGTTGACCGCCTGTGGGTACCAGTTTCGAGTGGAGGGAGCTGGCCCAACTATCGGAGGAGCCTCTGCGACCGCTTCCCAAGAGCCTCCGCCGCGCCTCATCATCCGGACATTGCTCAACAACAGTTTTGAGCCGAATGTGGAAATGCGATACACGAACTACCTCCGCGAGGAGTTTTCTGCCGGCAGCGGGGCGCAGGTCGTGTCTGATTCTGAAGCGGCGGATCTTGTGCTAACCGGGCAAATCCTTTCGGTGATGGTGCCGACGCTCAGTTTTTCGTCGACGGCAACGCTGGAAAGCAGAACCGAGGTGGTTGTCCTGGCTCGTGTTGAAGACGTCCGGTCAAGAAAAGTGGTCTGGAGCCAAGTCGTCAAAGGGGCGTCGGAGTTCTTCGTGACACCCGATCTCCAGTTTAATCGCGCGTTGCAGAATCGCGCGATTGAGCAGGCGGGCCGTCTTGTGGCGGCTGATCTGGCGGCGCGCTTTTTGTTACAGCTCGAGATGGGAGCGCTCACGAAGCAAGCGTCTGCGCCGGCTTCTGTGTCTCACTAAGATCGAAGGTCTGGACCAATGGCATCGACCATGAGCCCTGTGCAACTAGAGGCGGCGCTGAAACAGCAGGCGCCCGGGTCTCTGTACCTCCTTGTGGGGGAAGAAGACCTTCTGCGGGATTCTGCGCTTGCTGCCATCAAGCGCGCGGCTCTTGGCAGCGAAGGAGATGAATTCAATTACGAACTGTTTTATGGAGATGACGCGAGCGGAACCGATATTCGGAGCAGCGTGGCGGTTGTGCCGGTCTTCGCGGAGCGTCGCGTCGTCGTGGTGAAGGCGGCGGAAAAACTGACCGCTCGAGAAAGCGAGCCGCTGCTCGACAGTGTGAACCATCCGGTGGACTCCACGACGCTGGTGTTCGTGAGCCCGAAGCTGGATGGTCGGTTGAAATTTTCACAAGCCCTTGCGCGCGCGGCATGCATGGTCGATTGCTCACCCCTCCGCGAGGCGCAGCTACCGTCTTGGATTGCCCGTGAAGCGGAGCGGGTCGGGCTTCGCTTAGAGGAAGCAGCGGCCTACGTACTGCAGGAGGCTTGCGGCGTATCACTCTATGGCTTGCGAAGAGAACTGGAGAAGCTGGCGTCCTATGTGCCTGCCGATCGGGCGGTGACCGCCGCCGATGTGCATTTGTTGCGTGGGATGGAGCCGGGAGCCTCTGTGTTCGACTTGACGTTGGCCATCGCAGAGGGTCGCCGAGGACAGGCGCTTTCCATTGTGGCGCGCAACCTTGAAGCAGGAGAGGCCCCGCTTCGGATCCTTGGATCGCTTGCGTGGCAGTATCGCCGTCTCTGGAAGGTCAAAGAGTTGCTGGCCAATGGCGGTCGTGAAAGTGAGGCGGCGAGGAGCTTGCGCATGGACCCGTTGAAGGTCCGCTCCTTCCTCGATCGGTTTTCCGAGCGACATCTTGAAGCCGCGCTAGATCTTTTTCTGGAGACCGATGGGAGGCTGAAAGGGGGCAGCGGCAGCCGGCCACGAATGGTGCTGGAGCGTCTGCTGTTGAAACTGTGTGAAGATACCGCAAGCCCACACGGCGAAACGCCGAACCGTCCTCCAGCGTCACCGAAGCGGGTTCCTGGACGGGTGCTGTCGAACGTCCGGACGATTAAGAGCCGGACAGTCCGTTGACGTGCAACGCCAGGCGAGAAATTCGGCGGGATGCGGTATTGGGATGAAGCGCACCTTTCGAAACGGCTTTCCCGATTGCCGAGGTGGCTTCCAGCAAGGTGGTTTTGGCCTCGTCAGCCTTTTTCCCGGCTACAGCGGACTGAACCTTCTTGATGATCGTCTTCACCGCGTTCATCGTGGCCCGGTTCCGCTCATGCCGTCGCTCAGCCTGACGCGCCCGTCGAATCGTCGATTTATGAATCTGAGGCATCGATCACTCCTGTGAAAAAGAAAGTGACTAGTATCATAGTATCTCGCTGGTCGTCAAGGATCGGCACTCAAGAAGGAGTACGAGTATGGTGAAGACTGTGGCACGTGACCGACTCATTTTTGCATTGGATGTGCCCTCAGCGGCGGAAGCAGACCGGCTCTTAGACCGGCTGCAGGGGCATATTTCGTTCGTCAAGGTCGGCCTTGAGCTCTACACCGCAGCAGGCCCCGAGATGGTGAAGCGGATTGTGGAGCGGGGCATGCGGGTGTTTCTCGACCTCAAATTTCTCGATATCGAAGAGACAGTTCGCCGCGCGACAAGTCGGGTTGCGGACATGGGAGTGGAGTTTTTAACCATCCACGCGAATCGCAAGGCGCTCATGGCGGCCGTGCAAGGGCGGGAGGGTTCGGCACTGAAGCTGCTCGCCGTGACCGTGCTGACGAACTTCGACAGTCAGGACCTCCGGGAAATGGGGATACAGCGGACGGTCCAAGATCTAGTCACAGCCCGGGCAGCGCTCGCTTCAGAAGTCGGCTGCGACGGGGTGGTGGCCTCCGGTGAAGAAGCAGCGGCTATTCGACAGAAAGTCGGGCCAGACTTTGTGGTGGTCACACCGGGAGTCCGGCCGACCGGCAAGGGAGTCGACGACCATGCACGGGCGACGACGCCTACGCAGACGATCGCGTCCGGCGCAGATTATCTTGTGATCGGCCGGCCTATTCGCGATGCGGAAGACCCGGCAGCAACTGTGGCGGCCATCACCGCGGAGATGCAAGCGGCCTTTGATGCACGAGGGTAGGTATTATCGGTCAATCGTCGACAGTGGAGAAACATGGAACTCCAATCACCGATTGATGCATGATCCGTGGGGATTGGCGACCTGCCCCTAGCGGGTTGCGGCCACTCCAGCGTCTTTGCTAAGATCACCCGTTGCCGCATCGGTTGCATCCTGCGCATTTCCCTTCATGGTGGGTGTAGCTCAGTTGGTTAGAGCGCCGGATTGTGGATCCGGAGGTCGCGGGTTCGAAACCCGTCATCCACCCCATTTCTTCTCCTCGTTGCTGACGGTATGTCGGTAGAGGCTTAGGCTTGTGTTCATCAGAATTCGATCATCACAGCTCTGAGCAACAGAGCAAGTCTACTGATAGATCTCACGTCGGTGCCCGATCCTCACCGCCTCCACGAGACGGATCGCATTATCGAGGCAATAAATAATACGATAGTCACCCTGACGAACGCGATTGACGACACGCTTGAGATCGCCAAAAGGCACTGCTTAATCTCCTTCTCGGCGGATCACTGGTTATAAGGCTCCATCACGCCTCAGCTCCTCGATAAGCTTCTCGAATGAGCGCGATGTGGTGTCAAGATTAGCGTAATCTCTACAGAGGGCGCAGACCGCGAGACGATTGTCCGCGCACCTAATGGTCAGGTGTTCAGAAACAATGATAGTGATGGTGGCTATTTTAGATACCCCCTCGTCAAGATTGCGAATCCCTCTAATAGCGGCTGCAATCCCAGCTGTGCAAATGCGACGGTTCCATTCACCTGTCATGATGAGGGTGTGAAGAGTCAGAAGAACTCGGCAGTGGATACACAGCAACAAGGAACGGAAAGGGGATCAACTTCAGAATAGTGCCCGGGAGTGAAGATCCCAGCAGAGAGTTTTCATAGCTCCCTGCCGGGACTCTCCAGTCGTCTTTCCCTTGCGTATCGACCAGGCTGTTGAACTGTGAGGTAGTTGGGCTTCTCTTTGTGAGTGGCTAATTGTCCGCGATCGGATTTTGGCCGGCCAGGATGCAATCAGCTTTAAGAGCAACCATGCGTCGAAGGATGCGGCGTGCTTCGCGCAAGATCTTCTCGGGCTGGTGGTTGCAGAGGGTATGTGTCTCGGTCTCCTGAAACTCCGAGTCACTGTCCCACCGCGGTTCGGGAG
>JACRQB010000205.1 GCA_016222925.1 Nitrospirota bacterium
GCGATTTCTAAGGCAGAGGAGCCGCCGGGAATCCCGATGAACAATCGATAGGTCGGCGCCAATCGCTCCACATTGAACTCCACGCTGGCATTCATAAAACCGGAGGTCGTCTGCGCCAGCTCTTTGAGTGCGCCGTAATGCGTCGTCACCACTACCTTCATGTTCAGCTCAGCGAAGCGACATAGCAACGCCTCGGCCAACGCCGCGCCTTCTTGCGGGTCGGTGGAGGTCACTGGCTCATCAAGGAGGACAAGCGATCGACACGTGGGGCGTGCACTCGACATCGGTTGGGCAGCGCTCTCGGACAGGAGTCGGATCATGCTTGTCATATGGGCAGAATAGCTGGACAGATCGCGGGTCAGATCCTGCGCATCACCGATATCGGCGTAGAGATCGGTAAACAGTGCCATCTCGGATTCCGGAGCACAGGGGAGATGTAGTCCGGCCCTCACCATGAGGGCAAACAGCCCGACAATTTTGAGCGAGACCGTCTTTCCTCCCGTATTCGGCCCGGAAATCACCAGGATACGGACCGTCTCATCCATCAGAATGTCGTTCGCGACGACCTGATCTTTGGCGATGAGCAACAGCGGGTGCCGCGCCTGCTTCAACATCACACGCCCATCCTCATTCAAAACGACGGAGTGACACTTCAGCCGACGACTCATCTCGGCCTTTGCCCGAATGACATCACAGTCAGCCAATACTGCTATCCCTTGGCTGATATCTTGCCCTCTGGAGGCCACGAGATCGGTCAGCTCCCGTAAGATGCGCTGAACCTCCCGTTCAATCTCCAAATCCGCCACTTTGATGGAATTGTTCAGTTCAACCAACTCCCGCGGCTCCAGAAAAACGGTGGCCCCGCTGGACGACACATCGTGGACGATCCCAGGGATTCTCCCCCGCATGTCCGCCTTCACCGGCACGACGTAACGCCCCTCTCGCTGGGCAAAATACGACTCTTGCAGGACATCCTCATAGCGCTTGGAATGGAGAAGCTGCTCAAGCTGCTGCCGCATCTCCTGCTTCAACCCCTGAGCCTGATGAGTCAGACGCCGTAGCTCCGGCGAAGCCGTGTCGTTCATGGAGCCGTCCGACTGAATCGCCCCCTCAATGGCCTTCAGGACTCCCTTCAAGGTTTTTGTGACATACAGCGGCTCCAGGACCTGCGCCAGAGCCTGCAGCTTACCTTGATGAGACTCGGCGTATCGCTCTACTTCTGCCATCAGGGCCAGCACCACCGCACAGTCTCGCAACTCACCGGCCTCAAGCGCTCCTCCCTTTCCAGATCGGATCAGTTGCTCACGAATATCGGGGAAGGTGAGCGCCGGCATCGGACCACTCCCTTCCAGCAAGCTCACCATCTCGGTCGTCTCTTGTTGGCGCAGGCACGCCTCGGCGAGATCGTTCGATAAGGCAAGCGACCGGCATTGAGCTACTCCCATCGCCGATTGTGCATGCTGTGCAAGGAATTCGAGTACACGAGCCCACTCCAACACCTGCATCGCGTGATCTGATAATGTTTTATTCATGTCGAATAGGATTCGAGTTGGAATCAATGGATTCGGACGTATCGGACGCAACGTATTCCGCGCCTCAATGGGCGACAAAGATCTGCAGATCGTCGCCATTAACGATCTCACGGACGCCAAGACTCTCGCATACCTGCTCAAGTATGACTCGGTGCACGGGACTCTTCCGGCCACTGTCGAGGCCAAGGAAGACCAAATTTTCGTTGATGGGACCCCCATCAAAGTGCTCGCGATGAAAGATCCGAAAGAGCTGCCCTGGAAAGCGCTGAATGTGGACGTGGTGATCGAATCGACAGGCCGATTTACCGACCGAGACGCGGCAGGCAAACATTTATCTGCCGGCGCCACACACGTGATTATCTCGGCCCCGTCGAAAGATCCCGATGTGACCATCGTACTCGGAGTGAACGAAAACAAGCTCGATCCGCAATCGCATCACATCGTGTCTAATGCCTCCTGCACGACGAACTGTCTGGCGCCGGTGGCAAAGGTCTTGCTGGAAACATTCGGCATCAAGCACGGCATCATGACCACCATCCATTCCTACACCAACGATCAACAATTGTTGGATCTGCCCCATAAAGACCTTCGACGCGCCCGCGCAGCCGGCATGTCGATGATACCTACCAGCACCGGAGCGGCCAAGGCCTTGCATCTAGTCATCCCCGAACTCAAGGGTAAATTGGACGGGCTTGCCATTCGTGTCCCGACCCCGAATGTATCGCTGGTCGATCTTACGGTCGAGACTGAGAGGGATTGCGATATCGAATCCGTCAACGCGGCCTTCAAGAAGGCCGCGGACGGTCCGCTCAAAGGCATTCTCAAGTACTCCGAAGTGCCTCTCGTCTCGATCGACCAAAAAGGGGACCCTCACTCAGCCACCGTTGATGCTCCGTTGACCAACGTCGTGGACAAGCGTCTAGTCAAGGTGACGGCGTGGTACGACAATGAATGGGGTTATTCATGCCGGGTCCGCGACCTGGTCAAGGTCCTAGCCGGAAAATCTATTACTCACTGAATGTGGCACAAGGGATGATGGGGCGAGCTTCACACGAATCCATCTCTCTAACCAATTTATCAGTTCACGAAACCTACAGGAGGAGCGCCCCATGAACTTGCACAAGAAAACCATGGACGATGTGCAGCTTCGTGGCAAGCGCGTCATCATCCGCGCCGATTTCAACGTGCCGCTCGATGAATCGCTGCAAATTACTGACGACACCCGCATTCGCTCGACCCTGCCGACCATCAATCGCGTCGTCGATGAAGGCGCCAAAGTCATTCTTTGCTCTCACCTCGGTCGACCGAAGGCTGCCTTTGAGCCAAAATACAGCCTCGCCCCTGTCGCAAAACGGCTAGGACGACTGCTCGGGAAAGAGGTGATCTTCGCTCCGGACTGTATCGGCCCGGCCGTCGAGAAGCTGGTCGCCAAGATGAAAGACGGAGATGTCCTTTTGCTGGAAAATCTTCGTTTTCATGCCGGGGAGGAAAAAAACGACGACACCTTCGCCAAAGCCCTGGCCTCGCTGGGCGATGTCTTCATCAATGACGCATTCGGAGCAGCACACCGGGCCCACGCCTCGACGGTCGGGATCACAAAGTACATTAAAGATGCGGCAGCAGGCGCGCTGCTCAAGAAGGAAATTGAGTATCTCGAAGGCGCCATCGCCAATCCTGTGCGCCCGTTTGCCGCGATTCTTGGGGGTGCCAAGGTGTCCGGGAAAATCGGCGTCATTGAGAAGACCATGCCCTCTCACGCGGGGTCAAATTTTATCTGCCCGTCGACTGCGTGGTCGCGGCCAGCCGAGAGGTGGGCGCTGAAACCAAAATCGTCCCCGTGCAGGAAATTCCCAAAGGATGGTATGCCCTCGATATTGGCCCAGCTTCCGTAAAACTGTTCAATGAAGCGGTCCAAAATGCAAAAACCATCTTGTGGAACGGACCCATGGGTATGTTTGAAATCGACGCCTACGCCCGAGGCACGATGGCGATGGCTCACGCCATCGCTGATGCCTATGCGCTCACGATCGTCGGCGGCGGTGAGACGGCTCTGGCCGTTCATCGGTCCGGCGAATCCGAGAACATATCGTTCATCTCGACCGGAGGCGGCGCGGCGCTGGAATTGCTGGAAGGCAAAGTCCTTCCAGGTCTCGCGGCGCTGCCTGATCGTCCAGCTGATCAATAATCATCAGAAAGTAACAGAGATCTGAGAATCACTGTGCGTACCATCCTGATCGTCGGCAACTGGAAGATGAACAAGACCGCGTCTGAAGCGACCGTCTTCATGCGCGACCTGCTTGCCCGTGTTCCTGCTCAGCCTGCACACCTTGAGCTCGTCGTGGCCCCCCCGTTTACTGCGCTCGAATCGGTCCGCCTGGCGCTGGGCGCCTCGTCTCCGATTCAACTTGGAGCGCAGGATCTGTTCTGGGAAGATCACGGTGCCTACACGGGAGAAGTCTCCGCACCGATGCTGAAGGACCTCGGTTGTCGCTATGTCATTGTTGGGCATTCAGAGCGGCGAACGCTCTTTGGCGAACAGGGAGACCTGATCCAGAAGAAAATTCGAGCGGCGCTCAGCCACGGGTTGCGCCCCATCCTCTGTATCGGTGAAACACTTGCACAACGAGACAACGGCACGACCGACCACGTACTGACACAGCAAGTGCACGACGGTCTATCCGGCCTTGCCACGGAGGCGTTGGCCACCATCACCATCGCGTATGAACCGGTCTGGGCCATCGGTACGGGAAAGTCGGCGACGGTCGAGCAAGCCATTGCCGCCCACCGGACGATTCGGCAAGTCCTTGCCGCCCTAGCCTCTCCAGCGGTCGCCGACTGCACGAGAATTCTCTATGGAGGAAGCGTCACGCCACAAAATATAGAATCGTTACTGGCCTCGGACCAGATCGACGGCGCACTCATCGGTGGCGCTTGTCTCCAAGTCGAGTCCTTTGCTACAATTGCAACAGTCGCTTCTGTTACGCGATCCATCGGAGTCTGAGATCTCATGCTGTATACATTGATTGTTATTGTCCATGTCTTTATCTGCTTCCTGATGATCGGAGCGATTCTTCTCCAATCAGGGAAGGGCGCTGAAATCGGCGCCGCGTTCGGCGGATCCAGTCAGACGGTGTTCGGTAGCCGTGGCCCAGCAAACTTTTTGAGCAAGCTGACGGTCGTTGTGGCGGCCGTGTTCATGGTGACA
>JACRQB010000206.1 GCA_016222925.1 Nitrospirota bacterium
CTTGCCGTTGTGGTAGTCGGCGGGAGACTTGTGGACCGCAATGATGTGGCTGTTGGGGAACGTCGCGGCGTAGAACTTCGCCGCCTCTTCGGCATTCTTGTCGAACCAGAGACACGTGGCTATCGGAATCTTTGGAGTTGGCATATCAGTGGCAACCTCCTTTCCGCGGGGTTTGTTCTACAACACCTCTTGTGGAGCTACCGCAACACTTACCGGATTTTTTTCAACGATTGCAAATGATCCGCTGCGCGACATCTTAATTTCGTGACAAGGCGTAGCTCCGCTCCTTTTCCGACTATTACTCAGATTCCCGGCTTGTCCCTGTTGATTTCCCGTTGCGTGCGGTGTAGGAATTGGCACCATGCAGCCTTAAGGAGAGGAGATACGAATGGCTATTTTGCGCGATCGTCCCTATGGCCAGTTTAACTTCCTGGTCGATCTTGGCAACGGCGATACCCAAGGGCCGCAGGCAGGCTTCCAGGAGGTGAGCGGCATTGGCATGGAAACCACGGTGATCGAATACCGCAACGGCAACTCTAAGGAAAACAATGTAATGAAGCTGACAGGCTTGACCAAGGTCAGCGATGTCACGCTGAAACGAGGGATCATCGGCTCGCTGGATCTCTATGCATGGCTTGACCAGATCCGCAACGGCGATCAAAACGCCATGCGAACCGTGACCATTCAATTACAGAATGAAGATCACAGCGCTGTTGTACAGACCTGGAAGCTCTTACGAGCGCGCATCATCAAGCATACGAGCGGTCCGCTCAACGCCAAGGGGACCGACGTCGCCATGGAAGAAATGGTATTGGCCTACGAGCGTCTGGAAATGGAGTAGTCCCAGGTTTTCCCCTGGAGTGAAGACAGTATGGCCGTCACAAGTGAACAACCCTACAGAAATTCGAATTTTCTCGTTGATTTTGGACGAGGAGACAGCGGTTCTGCGCTTGCAGGCTTTGCCGAAGTGATCTTCCCAGACTTCGTCGTTGATCAGCCCGAAAGCCGTCCACGTCCTCCCACGGTGCCTCGGCCTATCGAACAGGCTGATGTTGCGGAGACCAATCGTCTTGTCCTCAAGCGAGGGGTGATGGGGTCTATGGATCTCTATGCTTGGTGGGATGAGGCGAGGAAGGGAACAGCCCCTCGACCGCGTACCGTGAAGGTGGAACTGCTGGGAGAGGACCTGTCAACCGTGGTGCTGACCTGGCGTTTCGACAATGTTCGCCCAGTGAGTCTTTCATACTCGCCCTTGCGTGCCATGGAAGAAGGCATCCTCATGGAAACGATGGTCTTGGAGTTTGACAGAATGGAGATGTTGTGAAGGGAGGATCAATGAGGATAGTGGTTCGGATTTTGAATCGTGCCTGATTCAGGAGTGAACCCACTCTCTCTGCCTCTTCGCCAGGGCGGCTCGACTCAGCAGGGCTTGCGCTCAAGCCATGCTGAGTTATACGTTACCCAGAGATCACGCTGAACCATGTCAGGAGAATACATCGATGAAGACAAAGATACTGATGACCACGTTGCTCTGTTGCGCCATGATCGTTGCGGCGAGTCAGGCCGAGGAAATTGGGAGCGTCGACACGGAATTCAAATGGTTGGGGCCAGATCACAAAATTGTGGTGGAAGCATTTGACGACCCCAAGATTGAAGGTATCACGTGTTATCTGAGTCGGTCCAAGAAAGGTGGCTTGAAAGGCATGGTCGGATTGGCAGAGGAAACCTCCGATGCCTCACTGGCCTGTCGTCAAGTCGGTCCTATTCGCGTTGTGAGTGAGCCGAAAGAAGGCGAACGGGTGTTCAGTGAGAGCCGGTCCCTGATCTTCAAGAGCCTCCAAGTTGTCAGATTCTTCGACAAGAAACGTCAGACCTACATTTATCTCGCCTATAGCGACCGCGTAATCGAGGGTTCGCCACAAAATGCCATCTCCACCGTGCCGATCCAACCCTGGGCGAGTCGATAAGGGCCAGGAGACATTGTCGCTACACTTGTTTCAGGCTCGAGTGAGAGGGGTCGTGGTGGACTGGCCAGGATTCCATGAATCCACATAATCGAACCTCCCCTCCGTTCTCGATCACCTTCAGCACCCTTCCTGTTTGTTATAATCCGAGACTGTGGGACGACGCTATTGCATCAGCTCAGCCATCACACTCGCGTGCCTCCCCTCCATCCTGCTCATTCTGGAAGGATGCTCCTCTACGCCACCTCCCTCCGGCGTCCACTTTCCCATCACCAGCGGCTCCCATACGCTTTTGCCTAATGAACGGCAGCGCATCCTCATCTGGGGAGATCCTCTCTTGTCCCGCGTGGCTGAAGAATGGCTCCGATCGCATCACTACTTAAGCATCCTGATGCCACCTCAGATTCCCCACACTTCCTCGGATCGCCAGGCGGCGCTTGCGGCGCTTCAACATCACTGTCAAAGTGCGAGGCCTTTCAGTGGAACGTGGAGGAAGCGTCCTGCGGGGCAACGCCCATTACCCGCATTGCGTCGAACATAACGACCAGACTGTTCAGAACCTGACTTGCCAAGCCCTTGCCACCGCCTGGGGCTTCCGCTCAGCCGGACAGCTTGAGATCCCCTCACCCCTGGCATGTACAGCCGGCCAGAGCACCCCCACACCAAACAACTAGATCTACACATTGGATTGTTTAAAGGGATCGAGACTCTTTTTTTACTACCGCTCACTTGTTGCAGAACAACCATTCTACAAAGACTCCCGACTCTCTTCTCTGCGTGCGAACTGACAAAAGATTGACAAATTGATCTCTTGCGCACCGTCAAGGTTTTGAAAATAATCTATCCTGGTCAACTACTTAAGTACTAAGTCGTTGAAATACTTAAGCATGCTGAACTGGTGTGGTTTTTGCTTAAGTTTTCCACCAGCTGTGAACATCGCCACCTTGGGAGGAACCAATGGAATGTCCGAAGTGCAAAGGGATGATGATGTTGGAGCGGTTTTCGGATTTCTTTCTCGTGTTCTATGCATGGAAATGCATGAACTGTGGTGCGATTATCGACCGCACCATTTCCAACAACCGCCGAAAAAGTCTGGCTGCTAGAAGATTCCCTATGCCACGTCGCCCCCGACTCGTTGCCGGCGCCCTCGCCTACCATGTCCTGAATCGTCGAGTGGGCCGCCTCCCTCTCTTCGAGGAACCCGCCGACTATGCCGCGTTTGAACAAGTTCTGGCCGAAGCCCAGGCTCATTCTCGCCTTCGCATCGCCGCCTATTGCCTGATGCCGACTCACTGGCATCTCTTGCTCTGGCCTCGGCAGGACGGAGAACTCTCAGAAGTGCTCCGCTGGATCACGGTCACCCACACCCAACGCTGGCATTCACACCATAACACTGCCGGCACTGGCCCGGTCTATCAAGGCCGCTTCAGGTCGTTTCCAGTCCAAACCGATGCGCATTTCCTGACGGTCGCCCGCTACGTGGAGCGTAATGCGCTGCGAGCCAAGCTCGTCAGACAGGCTGAAAACTGGCGATGGTCCAGCTTGTGGCGACGAACCCAAGGCGATCCCAAACTCACGACCTGGCTGAGTGACTGGCCGGTAGACCTACCACGAAATTGGGTCGCGCGGGTGAATCGCCCTGAAACCGGCGAGGAATTGGACGCGCTCCGCCTCAGTGTGCAACGTGGACGTCCATTCGGCGAGGAAGGCTGGGTACGACGGATGGCGAAGCGATTTGGCATGGAATCAACCTTGCGCCCGCGTGGACGCCCAAAAGGATCTTGAACACTGACTCCTCCGTCGTTCAGCCTCAATGCTTGACTGAACCACGACCTCGTAACAGAGGCCTCGATCCGATTCCAGCGATAGCTGCCGATGCGATATCCTATGATTTCTGGATTGGTTGTGCTGGGAGTGTTCCTCTTTTTGTGGGGGCGTCACCTCCGTGCGCCGACCCATGTGAGCGATACGGCCTATGATCTGCTGCTGTCCTCCCTGTTGTCGCACAGCGTGCCCGAAGTGTCGGTCGACCAGATAGAATCGGAGCAGTATCGTGTACTCGATGCCCGCGCATACCGAGAATTTGAAGTGAGTCATATTGCAGGAGCTACTTGGGTGGGCTACGACGATTTTAATCTTGCCCGACTGGCCGGAATTGCTACGCACGCGCCAGTGGCAGTCTATTGTTCGGTGGGGTACCGCAGCGGGCGTATCGCGAAACGACTGCTCCAGCAAGGATACACCAATGTCGTCAATGTCTATGGCGGCATCTTTGAATGGGTGAATACAGGACGCCCTGTCGTGGCTGAGGATGGTACCCAAACAGAACTAATCCATGCCTACTCGGCATCATGGGCGATCTGGCTCACACGCGGGGAACCCATCTATAAATAAGGACCGTACAAATAGTCGACCACAACAAGGCTGGTGTCTTCTCATGAGGGCCTGTGGACATGGTCCCTGAAGGTTCTGTCACGTCTCCCCACCCTCGCCGCTCATAATGCCTCTCTCTCCTCACATCAAGACCCGTCGAATTCAATAACAGAGGATGCATACCCTTCTGTTCTTCTTCCGAGCGTTGAGGCAACGCTCCCCTTCCTGTTACGATTAGCTCTAGCAGGATGCGGAAAAAGACCGCCAGCGGCGTTCTCGCATCGCTCGGAGGCTCAACGTACGGCCCAGCGTACGATTCGCCTCTTTGCTCGCTGCGGCCTTGCTGGACAGCCTTTTTGCGCATCCTGCATAGCTGTTCAGCGTCGTCCCAAACCTCGACATCTACGACGGCACAGAGGTCAACATGATTTTTTCCGCAGCCTGCTAGTGAAAGGATGGTGCTAACAATGTGGCGTTTTGTCTGTGCTCTGCTCTTGGTCTTAGTCTGTGAGTCCGGCGGGAGACCGGAGTCGGTTGTTGCAGCGCAGTCCATTGAGGATGCGGAATATGCGTATGAGCGTGGCGAGTATACGCAGGCGGCTCGCCTCTTCAGTCCTCTGGCTGAGCAAGGTGTGGCATCAGCTCAGTTCTATCTAGGCGTGATGCATGAAAAAGGACGCGGCGTCCGACAAGACAACCCAACGGCACTGACGTGGTTTCGCAAGGCGGCGGCGCAGGGCTACGCTGGTCCACAGAGCAATCTGGGCCTGATGTACGAGAGGGGACGGGGCGTCCGGAAAGACTTAGTTCGCGCGCTCATGTGGTACCACATCGCTGGTGCCATGTTAAAAGGCGATGAGGGGAAAGCAGCCGTGAAGCGTCGAGACTATCTGACCTCACACATGACCGCCGAGCAGATCGAGCAGGCGCAGGAGATGGTACGGCGTTGCCAGCAGTCCCAGTTTAAGCAATGCGACTAGGTCAGGATCCTTGCAACAGGAAAAAGGACAACCAAGCGGGGTGAAAAGCGGCCTGACTCCATCCTCGCTTCCCCACCACTCCCTCATCGCTCCGGAGTAACGATAAACCGCCAATGTTAATCGGGGCAGTATCGTGGTGGTAGTCTATTGTTCGGTGGGGTACAACAATGCACGTATTGCTGTACGACTGCTCCGGCAAGAATACACCCATGTCGCCAATATCTATGGCTGCATCTTCTAATGGATCAACTCCGGACATCTTGTCGTAACCGGGGTGGGACCGAGACCAAACAGATCCATGCCTATTTGAGGTTCTGGGGCGTCTGGCTCAAGCGCGAAACAGCAATCTATCACTGACGAAACGCACTCACAGCATTCCTACCCTACCTGTGTAGGGTATCCCATGGCGCAGTGACCTAGATAGAATCTGCAGCCTCGCTCTAGACCGAAGAAAACCGATCACACTTTTCACATGTTAACAACAAGCTCTCTTCCGATATATCACTACACGCCTATTACTTTGACTCCGGTGACATCAATTCGAGGAGGGAAACGGGGCTTTTCTGCGGTGAGATCCCCAGCAAGAAATGTGTCAGAGATGCCTGGTGCTATCAGCAAAGTGGTCGTCAAGTTGAAAGGCTTGAGCCACACCGATCCCGATGATCTTGATATCCCGCTGGTGGGTCCTGCTCATGTCTGATGCCGGCGGCACCTCTCCAAACGTCACATGGTAATTACTCCTGAGAGACGACGACGCACAAGATCGCGGTTCCATCGCGAGCGGATTGGAATTGACCATACACCGCGAACTGCGCATACCACACATCCACCGTCGCCGTACCAAGAAGGACTGCTCCTCATCATGAACTGGTTTCTGTACTGTTCTGTTCGTCCCTTCTCTCATCGATGCGTTCGTCATGTACGTCCGTGCACCAAGGAGGACTCATCATGCGCACACTGACCTGCACTGTGCTCGCCCTCACAGCATGTCTTGCCACACTACCCGCCTGGTCGGCCCTTGCCAAAGACCACCGTAGCAACTCTGCGATATCTCTCAAAGGCACGTTTCGGTTCAGCACAGTCAAAACCTGTACTGACAGCGCAACAGCCTCCACGGCTCACTTCTACGTTGATGGAACCATTATCTATGATGGTCACGGCTCTGCCCACCTCACGCACATCGATCCTCACGGTTCCGTCTTGATCTTGAGCGCCGTCCCTTCAGTGAAAGAATTGCTCGTCATACCAGGAAGAGGGGTTTCGGAGTATCTCTGTGGCGCCTCTGGAACGGCAGTCCGAATACGCTAGTCATCGTATGGATTTGGCGCACGACGAGCAAGTACGAGAAGAGTATGAACCAGGTAAGAATATGAATTGAGTGAAGTTCAAGCGGCAATGCGCGAGCCATTTCGCGGTGTCTGCCTGGCCTTGCACTCTGTGAGAGGTGAAGAATCGGCATCAGAAAACGCTTCATGGCGAAGTGGCGGGGTCTGGTAGACTTGCTGTAAAATAGCTTTGCGCCGAGCACCCTTCTCACGGAGGCTCGTATGACCCACACCAACCAAGAGCAGCTCTACCGAGCACGGGCGCTGAAGTTATTCCCCTGGATCTGTGCCCATTGTGGACGAGAGTTTGATGGGAAGAAGCTGAACCAACTCACGGTCCATCATAAAGACCACAACCATCACAACAATCCCCCTGACGGCAGCAACTGGGAGTTGCTCTGCCTCTACTGTCACGACAATGAGCATCAGCGCGATCAGGTCGGTAGCGGGTCGAACGACTCGCCGTCGAGCCATGAGCCGGATCGCCCCTTCACCCCATTTTCCCATCTTGCCAATCTGCTCAAGCGCAACACCACAGCCTGATCGAAGCCGGTCCGAAGAACTCACGGCCAGGGACGGACAAGTCGACAGTGAGCGGACAGGCCTGTGTTGATCACCCGTGCGCCCCCGCTCAGATCGTCGAATTTGCTCCGGTCATGCCGCAGCTCTCACGAAACCCACTTGTAGAACTCCACCGCAATCGGTACTCTGCATCCATTCGGGTCTCCTATATCCATGAACCAACCACATTCCATGGCTCATCCCCGCGATCCTTTGCACGGAATCACTTTGGAAACCATTGTCACGACTTTGGTCGCACGACACGGATGGGCAACATTGGGCGCCCGCGTGCCCATCCGCTGTTTCCGCCATCATCCCACACTCCAATCGAGCCTGACGTTCCTGCGAAAAACGCCATGGGCGCGCAAGCGAGTTGAACAGATGTTTGTGGCGGAGCTCCCCTAGCACTCACCCTGGCACTATGGCTTCCAACGCAACCATCTATAAAGCCCTGCTGCAAATTGCCGATATGGATCGCCAGCACTTCCAGGACCATGCGCTCACACTTGCGCGTCATCCATCCGAGACGGAGGAACGCATGATGGTACGAGTGCTCGCCTTCGCACTGCACGCAGACGAGGCCTTGTCATTCGGCCGTGGGGTCGGCACCGAAGATGAACCGGCTCTGTGGCAGCGGGACTTCACGGGAGCAATCGACTGCTGGGAACCAGAACCCGGCGCTCGGCCGTCTGAAAAACCTTGCCGTGACGCTGCTCCCGATGGAGAGCGTTCGTGCCCTTGCTGGGATGGCACGACCTACCATGCAGCTACAATGGACAATCCAGGACGGGCATATCTGGATTGCAGGTGGTGCGCAGACCCTCCACCTTGAATTACAGCGATTGAAGGGCTGACACCACGAGCGACTCCGTGCTGGAGCCAAACCAGAGACGAGCATCTGTCCCACAGGTTTTTACCCCAGACATGAGGAGTGACGTGTGGCGACAGCCCAACGATGCATCAGGCCCCCTTGTCCAGGATGCGGTAAACACCATGGAGCTTAGGCCGCCACCTCGCTTGACGGACCAGTTGCTTACCGCGTAGCATACACCTACGACGTTTCAGCAGGCCGACTGTCTTATCCATCGAGTATTCGGCCTATTCTCGACGGGATTGATCCCAGGGGTCTCTCCGTTCGAACGCCGGGCACTCCGTCCATCACCAGACGCCGCCAACACACGAGAGGAGTCCTCGATGACCACCAACAGACCGATCACCGACCGTATCATGGCCATGCTCAAAGACTCGCCAGAGTGTGACTTTGACCGCTTTGTGACACAATGTCCCGAGCTCACCTGGAACGACCTCTTTCAGGAGGTGGGTCGTTTGAGCCGGGCCGGACAGGTGACTATTACAAGAGGAGTCGGCGTGTTCACGGTGAAATTAGCATCGATCAAATAACAACGGGTCTATATGCACCTTTATTCCCAGTGGCCGCTGCATTATTCGAAATTTCTTGAGCCTGGGTGAAGTAGGCACGACTGACAGCCTAAGCCTAGCAGCGTTGCGATGCGCAAAAATGACCGCCCTAGTGCATCTGGCACACTTCCTTTTCGCGTAAACAGTTACCGTGCCTAGTTTGTTTCCCCTAATGCCGACGGAGGCCTTCATCCAGATCTCTAGCGATGCACTTCGCCCTTGAGTCCACGAGGAAATTATCAGACCCCATTCCCCTCGCCGCGGCTGGCTTAGTCAACCCAAATTAGATTCAACGCCATCGTATCTGCGACTTTGCGTTGCCGGACATCGGCGGTAATAAAGGGAACGATCAAACCAGAGGCGGCTTGAAATGTGAGGGCCGAGGCCAGGTGCAGGGCATCGAGCGTCCTCAATCCGGTTCTTTGGGCCAGTTCCTCGGCTTGATGCAGGACGACTTCACTGACTTCCACAAGTTCCCAATAGCTACGGTCTTTGCGGAGTCTCGACCGGATCGCAAGACAATCACGCTGGGTGAGTTCACCAAGAGTGCGTCGCCGGTTCACGAGGGACAAGACCTCGACTGGGGCGACTGCCGAGGAGAGGAACCGGTACTGCTGCAAAAGACGCCGTGCAGTGGCAGAACCTTGTTCCTTCACATATCGTTTCACCAGCACGCTGGCATCGAAATATGCCCAGCGCGTCTGCCTCACTGCCTGTCTCGCTCTTGTCGAATCGTCGTAGACAGATGGCGCCCTCGAACTGGTCTTGGCTTCCACGCCGGAAGGCCAGCACGTTTGACTGCGGGCCGCAGAAAGCCCGCCGCTTCCAATCGTTGAATAGCCGCCTTAGTCTTGTCGCCGCTCCGAATCAACTTCAGCACCGCAAGAGGCTGCCCTCGCTCCGTCAGCAACACCTCCCGCCCTCCCCTTACGGCTTTCACCAATCGAGAGAATTGCTGATTCGCTTCACGTAATCCGATTTGCATACATTTTTACCATAATGTAGTGATGTCACTACTATAATTCCATCATGACGTATCTGTCAACGGAGATCGGGTCCAGACTGTTGACTGGATAGGTTCGCGGATCGGAATCAGAACTTGACGCCTAGGGCTCAGGGTCTATTGGATTAATTGGATCAATAGGTGTCCAGCAGACCGACTTCTTTGTTGCCTCAACCCCTAGCTCCGTTCTGTCTGGATGATGGCAGAACCACACCTCCACAAGAAGAAGCCCTCTGGCAGTAAATGAGCAACTCTCAGGCGATGTCCGGAGGGAAGGAAATGAGATGAGTAGAGAGAAACCTACCTGCTCGGCTGCAGATGGACGATCGTCCCGTTTCCGCCGCTCGCCCACCCATGCATGGCATCTGGAAAACTGAGGCCGAAGAGCGAGGACAAGGTAATCGATTTCCCCTCGCTCCAGGTGAGGCCTGCGTCGGTCGTCCGATAGAGCATCCCACGCTCGCCGACGATCCAGCCTTCTTGCGGGCTGGTGAAACGCACCTTCAACAAATCCGTGAGCCGCGTACAAGTCGTTCCGCAAGGTAAGGTCTGATCAACCCATTTGGGCCGCCATCCACGGTATGAAAGATCGTGCCACCTCCCCCGACTACCCATCCGACACGTGGAGATGTGAAATAGATTCCGTACAGTGCCTGCTGAGTATCCAAAGGTTGTGGAAGCCAGGACTCTCCCCCATTCGTCGTGCGGCCCAGAAATCCCCCAGCCCCCGTCACCCATCCTTTCGATGAGTCGGCAAAGAATACGGACGTTAGCAAGGTAGACGTTCCGCTCGTCTGTCGCTTCCATTTCTTCCCGCCATCGGTGGTTTTCAGGATGGTGCCTCCAGTTCCCACCACCCACCCATTCTGAGGTGTACGGAACTGAATACTCATCAAGGTTGATTTTGTGCTGCTCGCCTGGACGGTGACGAAATCGTTGGAGTCTGTGCTCCCGGCTGATTGAGGAAGCAGAAAAATCATACCGAGCAGGAGAAAGAGTGGCACGACACTGTTCCGACGATGAGCGCAACCGAGAGGGAGCCACACCAGCATTATTGATTGGTACTCGCGTCAGGCCTGTTGTTATTCCAGTAGC
>JACRQB010000207.1 GCA_016222925.1 Nitrospirota bacterium
ACTAAAGACCGCGTGCGTACCTTATTCGCCGCCGAAGGATTCTACACAAACGGGCCGTACCTCAACGACAATCAATATCATCGGGCCAACTTGTTCGGCAAAGTGACTACGAACGTGACTGGACGGGATGAACTCAGCCTGCAAGCCACGTTTCTTCAGTCCAGGTGGGACGGCTCCGGTGAGATTCCGTTTCGAGCCGTGAGTACGGGTCTGCTGGATCGATTCGGCTCCATCAATCCGTATGAAGGGGGCAACACACTCCGAACGACGGGGAACTTGAACTACCACTACGATACGACGTCGGGAGGGGAGTTCTTTATGAACGCCTACGGCCAATACTATCGCCTGGACCTATTCACGGATTTTACATTCTTCCTCAATGATCCCGCCAATGGCGACGGGTTTGCACAATTTGATCGTCGGGCCATCTATGGTGGCGACATCGGATTCAAACAGCGAGTCCAGCTTCTAGGAATACCAACTATTGGGACGGTGGGGTTTCAGACAAGAGTCGACGACGTTCATGCGAAATTAGGGACTCAGACCCTACGGACTCCGACCGGGACCACCATAGACAGTGATGCCCGTAGCGTATCCTATTCTCCCTTCGTCAAGGCTGAAGTCCAGCCGTTTTCCTGGCTGAGGCTTTCTGGAGGGGTGCGAGGAGAGTTTTTCACATTTGATGTGAGCAACCGTTGTACGACCTGCGTCGAGCAACCAGACGGTCGAAAAGGTTCCGGTATTGTCCTTCCGAAGATGAGCATGATTCTTGGGCCTTGGGCCAGGACTGAGTTCTTCGTCAACTACGGCGAAGGGTTCCACAGCAATGACGCCCGATCAGCGGTGGCCATGGCGACTGGATCTCAAGTCGGAACTTGTCCTGGTCGGCGACGAAGGGACGACGGAGATACGCGGAGCCACTAGGCGCCAAGGCGTAGAAGTGGCTGCCCGAGGCAAGGTGTGGGGACCCCTCTATGTGAACGGCAGCTTTACCTGGACCCACGCGGAATTTCGGAATGGAGACGCGATTCCATTGGCGCCCGAGTATACCGCCTATGGAGCGGCCATCTTACAATGGCCTGAAGGGCTCACCTCGCAACTGCAAGCCACGTATCTTGGCGTTCGGCCCCTCATCGAAGATCGAAGCATCACGTCGCCCTCGTGGATCACGTTCGATCTCTCGGAGCGGTACCGTGTGCCGGTCAAGTTGCCGCATGGACGGCTAGAGGCATTTCTTTTCGTCCAGAATCTGTTCAACACGAAATGGGAGCAGGCGATCTTCGCGTTCGAATCCAGACTCCGCAATGAGGGGGCAGGAGTCAACGATATTCACTTCGTGCCGGGCAATCCGCGGACGGTGATGGCAGGAGTAGCGTGGTACTTTTGAACTGCCGAATCGGCAAGTACTTGGTGCGTGAGAATGGGGATGGAGCCGTTGCCGGGAAGATCATCGAAGTAGAAGCCTACGTGGGGGGAGAGGACAGGGCGTGCCATGCGTCAAAGGGAAGGACTGCCCGGACGGAGGTGCTCTTTGGCCCACCCGGAATCTCCTATGTCTACCTGATCTATGGCATGTATCACATGTTGAATGTCGTGACGGAGCGACCTGAATTTCCCGCTGCCGTACTGATTCGGGCGATTGAAGTCGACGGGGAATTGATCGATGGGCCTGGGAAGCTCTGCCGCGAGTTCGGCATCAATCGGTCATTGAATCGACTCGATATGACGCATGGAAGCCAACTCTGGTTCGAGGATCGAGGTGAACGGGTTTCGCGAAAACAGGTCGGAACGTTCCCCAGAATCGGTGTCGATTATGCGGGGGCCTGGGCAAAAAAACCGTGGCGGTTTCGATTGCTTGATAGTGGGGCATAGAGGGTAAGGTTGACCAGATAGGACTCATGATCCAGTGAGCCAATAAAAAGGGGAAGCCCGGTTGTTCAGGACTTCCCCTTTTCATATGTGCCGAATCTGTCGCTAGTCGATTTTACGATCGCCGGTAATTTTTGTTGCAGAGGTCACCGGTGGAGCAATTGTGATCTGAGGTCCCTGGACATGTGGAAGCCTGCCGGCGCCCTGTCCTTCCGTGATACGCTCATTATCGGTTTTCATCAGTTTCTGTTCCGCGTTCTTGACCGAGTCTGCGGATTTCAGCAGCGTGGAGGCTCCGTATGCATCCGACTGGCCTGGATCGTTCGCCGTCGCCTGGCCATTCACAGGACTCCCCGAGTTTTTCATCGGATAACCGTCATGTTTGGGGAGCAGCGCCGGATTGGCCGATGCCATGGAAATTCCAAATAGGACTGCGGAGGCTGTTGCAACTGCAGCGGTCACGAGTTTCATACCCATTCTCCCTTTGAGCTATGACAATGGATAAACATCATTCAACGCATTTAATTCGGATGACTCTATCTGAGGGGTGAATCATAGCGATGGAGGGTCATTCTGTCAAACGGGCGAGACTTGATGGACAGCGTCTCTCGAATCCCATCGTGCTGTGATGAGCCGTGGGTGGTGAGAGTGAGAAAAGGACGGACGTATCAGCTCGGTCGACGAGGGGGACGGCGTCCACGCCCACGGTGCCGAAATGCCGGTCCTCGGCTGACGCCAGGTAGACGGATGGTGACGGTCGTGCCTTCGCCGGTGGCGCTCCCGATCGCAATGGACCCAGCGTGTTCTTCGATGATTTTCTTAACGCTGGGCAGACCGAGGCCAATGCCTGAGCTCTTCGTGGTGAAAAATGGTTCGAAGACTTTGTCGACGATTTCAGCGGGAATCGGAACCCCGTCGTTCTTGATGAGAATTTGAACTTCAAACCCTCGTCCGGCACGATGTTGTGAGACCTGGATATGGAGATGGCCGCCGGGAGACATGGCCTCACACGCGTTCCGGAAAATGCTCAAGAATGTCTGTTGGAGCTTGGCTTCATCGCCGCGCACCGGTGCAATGATATTGGCGTAGTCCTTGGTGACCTGAATACGGGTCGCTTCCAGGTCGGTTCCGACCACCACGAGGGCGTTTTCGAGCACCTCCGGAATGCGGCAGAGATGGCGATTCAGTTCGAGCGGCTTGGCAAAGTCGAGAATCTCATTGAGGATCGCCTCAATCCGGATCAAGTCGCGCATGGCATTCTCAACCCGTGTCTGAGGGTCGAAGTCGAGGATCCCTTCACCGGTCACTTCTTCAAGTTGCGATCGAATGGACGCGAGCGGCTCGCGAATTTCCGTCGCCAAGAATGCGCTGAACTCGCCGATCGCGGCCTGACGTTCTTGCTTTCGAATGATCGGCTCAGACGGGACGGCGATGGGTGGCCGTGGGCCCGCGGTTCCGTCGAGGTCCGTCGTCGGAGACGGAGCGGCAGCCTGCGGCGCCGGTGTCTGTAAGAGCTCCGCGAGTTTGAGAATAATGGGCTCCAGCGTACGGGCATCGGTGGTCTGATATCGTTGTGGATCCTTCGAACCCAGCGTAAACGTCCCGCCGACCTGGCCTTTGACGAAGAAGGGGATGACAAGTGACGACTGAAACCGGTCCTTAAAGAGATGTTTGTGATCGAGAAAGCGACCTTGAGTGGACGCCAGATCGTGATCCACGCGAGGCTTACGATGGCGGACGGCCCATCCCGCCGCCGAACTGTCGAGCGTCAGGCGTTGACCGGGTTTTAAATCTTTCTTGGCGTCTTTGGGGTCGAGTTTCACATCGCCGGCGGCTCCCAAGACCTCGACATTTCCCGCCAGCGGATCGTAGCAGCACGCCCAGGCCCGATCATAGGCCACATATTCATGAGCGTCGGCCAACACCGACTCGATCTTTTCTTGGAGTTCGGGTGAAAAGTGCTTGGCCATCGGCGGAAACAAGTCCGCTCCGGTTTGTTGAGGAGGACTCGGCTCCTGGGTGACGTAGGAACGACTCAACACCACGCTGGTGTTGAAGAGTCCTTCGCGGTCCAGTGTCTTGGTCATGCCGTCGCACATCTGCTCCAGCTGAGATTTGTCCTTTTTGGAGAACGCGGCGTTCTCTTTCCGTCCGATGACCAGGCACCCATACACGGTATTGACATGGCGAAGCGGAATGATCAGCAGGGATTTCGCCCCAGGGGTGATCACCCGCAGGCGGATGGCGCGCCCATCGTCAGGATCTTGGGCCGTCGGAGTCAAGGCTGCGGCACGTTGCGTCGAGAGCGTGCGGAGAATGGCTTGGACATCTCTCGGTGTGAATCCGCGCGACGCATGCTCAACAAGCGGGCCATTTTCCTGGTGGAAGATGGCCGCCATTGCGGCATCCGTGCCGATATCGTTTAACGCGGCGTTCAACGTCCGTTGAAGAAGCGTTTCCGGGGTCGGTTTGGTTTGAGCAGGTGCGGTAGTCATACGTTCAACTTTAAACCGGGGCATTGTAGCGGGAACGTTCATGAATAGCTACTCTCTCCATGAACGTGGGCACACTGACGATCAATCCCTCGGCATTTTGTCGGGGTCGAGCTCAACCAATCGCAGGCGCCCATTGGCGATGTGGTCGGTTTTATAGATCCGGTCGCCAATCTGGATGGTTCCGATCAGAAGATTGCCGGTGATCACAAAGGTGAAGTCGCCTTGCACGGGTGGCTTGAAAGTCCCACGGATAACCGCGGTGTTGTTGATACGGGAGACCGTGGATGAGACGTCAAGCTCAGGATTCGCATTGTCGAAGAGTTCAATGGTCATTCGGGGGAGGGGCCTGGCGCCTGCATCCTTTAAGACGTGAAGGAGCGGAAGGTCGAGTTCAATTTCTCGATCGCGCAGCATC
>JACRQB010000294.1 GCA_016222925.1 Nitrospirota bacterium
GATGAACAGCCCGGTGAAGAGCGTCGCCATCAGCTGACTGAGGTCCGCACCCGTCGTCGCATGCGTTCCAAAGAACCCTGGTTCCCGTAACCAATCCAGCATCAGACCCTGCCCCTACTTCGTCGTTTCTCACACCTACGCAAACTCTCTCGCGTTCGATACCACGCATGCTTTCTCCGGCTTCGCCCCCTGCACCACTGCCGTCTTCTCCAACTCCACGACAGAGACAAACCCGGCGGCCTGGAGCCATTGCATGGCCTGGCCGGCCTGATAGCAGCTGCCCTGCTGAGTGTTGACAAGGATATGGACCGCAAACGCAGTCGTCCACGCCGGGCCGGTCCCAGCTTCGTCTAGAAATCGATCTTTAATCACCAGCCGCCCGCCCGGCGCCAGCGATCCGAAGCCCTTTTTGACCAGATCCTGATTCATCTGAAACGTTTGATAGTGCAAAATATCGGACATCAAGACCACATCGTATGGTCCCCCAAGTTGGTCTCTATTGAAATCACCGGGATGCAGGGCGACTCGTGATTCCAACCCGGCGTCCTTGACCGTTTTTTCTGCCAACTTCAACGTCGCCGGGAGATCAAAGACCGTCGCGTGCAGTTCTGGATACACCTGGCAAAATGCAATGGCGTTGGTCCCAGCGCCACCACCGAGATCTAGCAACCGCTCGCGGCCACCCAACTTCAGTCGCTTGGCTAAATCAGGACCGCTTTGTTGGCCAATCCGATTGAGCACCGCGAGCACGTTGCTCCCCAATTCGGGATCGGTCTCAAAGACATGGCGGTCGACCGCCCGCGTCCCTGTCCGAATCGTCTCTTCCAACTTTCCCCAGTTATTCCACTCCGCATCGTGCAGAAGGAGCAAGTGGCCGACATACTGCGGCGACTGACGAACGAGGTGTGTCAGCGCCGTCGATGAGTTGCCATACAGGTCCCCCTCCTTCGTCAGCAACTTCATCGCAACGAGGGCGTTCAAGAGAAGGCTCAGCGTGTGAGGGTCAGCCTGAAGTCGACCGGCAATGTCCTGGACTGCCTTCGGTTGCTCACCGATGGCAGAAAAGACGTCCAGCTTCACGGCCGTCAGGAGGACTTTGGTCTCCCAATAGTAGCCAAGCTGGAAAACCTCTGCGAGTGAGAGCTCTCGTGACACACCCATCCCCTTGAGCTAATAGCTTTCAAACACAAGATCTTACCTAGATCAGAAAGTAAAAGACAAGGCGGTGAATGCCCTGTATAGGGCCGAGAAGACTACTTCGGAGGCGTTTCGGGGACTGGATCCAGCAAAGCCGGTGCCTGTCCGGTTCTCACAGGCAGTGGTGGTGGGCTTGGTTACGCAATCCTCGTTGCCTCATGCTGAGGGCAAATAGCTCGCCTCACTGAGCGAGCGAAGCGGGTGGATAGCGTATACCGTAAGAATTGTTGCTCCTATCCCAATCTCCATCAACCTGCCCCTTCTTCGTATGTTTCACACGACGAGGTCAGATTTTCGCTCACGCTTCGTCCAGCTGGATGGTCTCAACATGGACCCTGGCAACGCCCTGTTCGACAAATCCCAGTTGTTCGGCGGCTCCTCGGCTAAGGTCGATGATCCGCTTTCCAGAATCAGGGTTGTAATCACTGGGGAAGGGGCCGCGGTCATTCACTCGGACAATGATCGACTTTCCATTTTCGAGGTTCGTCACCTGGACATGGATCGGCAGCGGCAGATACTTGTGTGCCGCCGTCAACGTGCTGGGATTGAACAGCTCACCGTTGGCCGTCATGTGCCCTCCCGGCAGACGCCTGGTTTCCTCCCCATACCACGAGGCCAAACCTGTCTCTTCGTAGGTCTGTGCACTGGCGAGGCTCATCGGCACATAATGCTGACCCTTGACAGTGTACGGGGCGGCTTTGACCCGCCCAAGCCTGATCGCCTCCTTAACCGGTAGCCCATCGATGGTCTGAATATCGTCACGGATCAATGGATACCCCAACGGAGCCTGGACCACCTCAAAGGTAAACTTTCCAATGTGATAGACCAGCTTGCTGGCCCCCTTCGTCAATTCATAGGTCCCGCGCACAACCCAGATCGTGCCTCTGACCGTCTTTTTGGCGACACGATAGCCAGTCTTGATGACCGAGAAGGTGGTCTTGATCGCATTGATTGGGATCTCGATCACCGAA
>JACRQB010000208.1 GCA_016222925.1 Nitrospirota bacterium
TATGAGGACTACTCGTCCATATTACTTAAGGAGGCAGCACATGCGTAACGTGTTGGCGCTTGGGGCCGCAATACTTTGCATCGGCTCTGTGAATGTTGCAGTGGCTCAAGAGCGACTCCAGCAGTCTGGTGGCTCAGCAATGGGGGTTGGAACTGGGGTAGGTGACGTGTCTGGAAATGCAAACCGTGTTCAGGCTTTCGATCGGAATGCTTTCCTCGATCGGCTTTCCCAGCCGGAGACCGTGATGGGGCGTATCTTCGCGCTTGACTTGCCGCAGCACCGACTCATGATTGAAACGGGTGGGGCTGGCCGTCTGCAAGACGAAGGTCAGGAAGGCAAGGCGGGCTATGGTGCGCGGACGGTCATGACACTGTATCTGACTGATCGATCGAACATGCAAGCGATCCGTGAACTCAACGTCGGAGACGAAGTGACCGTGCAGGTCAAGGAAGAAACGACTCAGCAACAGCCGTTCGGAACCGGAAAAAAATTGGTGTCGGAAGTTTCCGTAACCAATGTTGTCGCTACGAGAAAGGGGTTCGGCGGACTGGGACAGCGGCCTGACCCGGCCAATGACCGCGCGATCGTGATGAATGGCGGTGGGGTGACTGGTGGTGTGCCGGGTGCCGTCCTTCCAGGAAAAATCACTGGGACCATTGATACGACCGTCGGCGAATATACCGGTTCAGCGCCTTGCTGGAATTGTGAGCCTCAACCGGGATGGGGATATCAGACGCAGACCAAGTCCGATTATGGGACTGATGCCTCAAAGCCAAATCTTGTTAAGGGGATGGAGTGAGTTGATTCGGTGAGCCGAGCGTTGCTTGACGAAAGGGGCAGCGATCGCTGCCCCTTTTTTATGTGGGCTGTGGCCTGATATGCAGTGTCTTATTATTCTTGGTAGCGTTACGACACAAACTTCTGTTGCGTTGTGCGAATTGACACGATGAATGAGCATCAGAATGAGTCGGATACCCCGGCGTCCGAACTGGATCTTCGGGGAGTGATTTGCCCCTACAACTTCGTGAAGACGAAGCTCAAGCTGGAGACCCTGAAGCAGGGCCAGGTGCTGTCGGTGCTTCTCGATGATGGAGATCCCATTCGCAATGTGCCTCGTAGCGTTGCGAATGAAGGTCATACGGTGTTATCGCAGGAACGAGTCGACCAGGCCTATCGGGTCTTGATCCGTCGAGAGGAGAGCGACTGAGCGCGGCGCATGTCGTGATCGTCTGATTCTGTCCCATCTTTCCCTGCAAGAACGAGTGTCACGTCCCGTCCCCGAGTCGAGCCGATTTTTTTCCTTACCTCATAAGCCGTTCCGCGAATGATGTATTCATTCGGTTTCGTTAGATCGTAAGCAACAGCGACGGAGCATTGAGGAGCGATATCGCCAAGGCTCTTTAGTATGCGTGCGACCACTGTCCCAGTGCAGAAGGCAACGGTTGGACCATCCCTCTTCAGGGAATCCAGAAGGCGTTGGGTGATCCGTGAGGAGGCGCTCGGCAGATATCCAAGAAAATAGAAGGAGTCGCAGGGGAGTCCTGCGGCAGTCAGGGTCGCGATAATCGCAGAAGGACCGGGGACAGGAACCACCGGGATGCCATGCGTATGGGCAGCGGCTACGAGCAGATGGCCGGGGTCGGAGACGAGGGGGGAGCCACAATCCGACACTAAAGCAACATCAATGCCTTGCTGTAACCGTTGCAACAGAACCGCTGCTTTTTCTTGAAGATTTCTGGGCCCGTAGCTCGTCACGGTGGCCCGAATGCCGTGATGTGTCAGGAGTTGTTGCGTCACTGTTGGATCTTCGGACGCGATCAGGTCTACCGTGCTGAGGATTCGAAGGGCACGCACGGTCACATCGTCGGGATGTCCGATGGGGACTGCGACCACGTAAAGTGTTCCGCTCCGATATGGACGGCTGACCGAAGTCATTGCAGCGCCAGCGTTTTGTTGACTCTGTTTGGTCGGCATCGATATAATTCCATGCTTATCTTGTCGAGGCTCGGTTTGTAGTCACTGCAAGGGTATTCCCGATGGCAGCTGTTTGTTTCATGGTCACCATGGTCCTGTACTTCGTGGCCACGATGTCGTTTCTTGCGTATTTACTGCGACGCTCGGAAGCCTTGTCAAATGTGTCATTAGCGATTACGGCGGTCGGCTTCATCTCCCATACCGTCGCCCTCGTTATCAGAATGGTCGAGGTCTCATCTACGGCGCCGCCCAGCTTTTCGGACGCCCTTTCGTTTTTCTCCTGGATGATCATTCTTGTATTTGTGCTGGTCGAGTTTCGCCATCGGATTCATGTACTTGGGTCCTTCATGGTGCCCTTAGCCTTGGTCTCCTTGGTCTCGTCTGCGGCCCTTCCCGAAACGGTCCCCACGCTTCAGCCTGTGTTCAAGACCCTGTGGTTTCATGTCACGCTCAGCATGTTGGGAACGGTGGGGTTTACCGTCGCCTTCGTGGCAGGAGTGATGTACCTGATTCAGGATCGGCTCCTCAAGTCGAAACAGTTCAATGTCCTCTACAGCAAGTTGCCGGCACTCGACTTTCTCGATCATCTCAATCAGCAATCCATCGTCTTGGGGTTCCCCTTGCTGACCTTGGGAATCGTCACGGGAGCCATCTCGGCCGAGTTTGCGCGTGGATCCTATGTCAGTTGGAACCCTGAGCAAATCTGGGCGCTTATCACCTGGGTCTTCTATTTTGTCGTGTTGCTTGGACGGCTGACTGTCGGGTGGAGGGCGAAGCGCGCGGCGTATCTGACGGTCATCGGGTTCGCGTGCGTCATTCTCACATTAGTCGGTGTGGTGCTGAAAGAAACCTAGGGCCTGGTCAATATAGGCGGTTGTTGGTCACATGCATCTGATCGTCGTAGGGTTGAGTCATAAGACGGCTCCGGTCGAGATTCGAGAGAGACTGGCGGTTCCCGAAAGCCGTCTTGGCGAGGCGCTCACTCGTCTCTGTTCGTACTCTGGGATCAAGGAAGGCATCCTGCTCTCGACCTGTAATCGAGTCGAGGTCTACTCAGTTGTCGATGACGTAGAAACCGGCTACGGACGTATTCAGGAGTTTCTTGCCGACACCCATCTGTCGTTGTCTTCCGAGCAGTTGACCCCTCACCTCTATTGGCATACCGGCGATCGAGCGATCGGTCACTTGTTCAGAGTTGCAGCCAGTCTCGATTCAATGATAATCGGGGAGTCGCAAATCCTGGGACAACTCAAGGATGCGTTTGAGGTTGCCCTGGCCCATAAGACGACCGGCGTGATCATGAACAAGGTCGTCAAAAAGGCCATCTCGGTGGCCAAGCGGGTACGGACCGAAACCAAAATTTCAGAAATGGCGGTCTCGGTCAGCTATGCCGCTGTCGAACTGGCGAAGAAGATCTTTTCGGATCTTCACGAGAAAACGGTGTTGTTGGTCGGCGCCGGTGAAATGGCGAAGCTGGCCGCGCGCCATTTGATTGCTCACGGTGTGAGGCATGTGCGCATTACGACGAGGACGCCGCAACATGCGGTCGATCTTGCCGCGAAATTTGGAGGGACGGCCGTTCCGTTCGATCAGTTCAAGGATGATATGGCCTCGGCGGATATTGTGCTGGTCTCGACGGGTGCGGCCCATTATCTTGTCGGCGCGGAGGATGTGCACCGCGCGGTCGAAGAGCGCATGAACCGTCCGATGTTCTTGATCGATATTTCAGTTCCTCGGAATATTGATCCGGCTGTTCGCCATGTCGACAATGCGTTTCTCTTCGATATTGATGATCTGACGCAACGCGTCGAGCAGAACCGGGCCGGGCGCGCGCAGGAGGCCGAGAAGGCCGAGCGGATGGTTGTGGAAGAAGTGACCACCATGCTGGATTGGATGAAATCCTTGGAGGTCACTCCGACGATCGTTGCCCTGAGGAGCCACGTCGACGACCTGAAGCGGGCGGAGGTCGACAATCGTCGAAGCGGCCCGTCGATTCTTCTCTCTCGACCGACACGCTCCACCTGTTCAACAGATTGAGACCTATCGCGAGTCGCCGCAATATCATCCTGAGAGCGCTGCAGAGTCGGGTGCCGAGGATCCGGTTTCAGAAACATCAGTCCGTAAACGAGCCCGCTGATCGACGGGTAACGAAAAGAGTTTCACTGTGTCGATACAGAACGGCCAACGCGCAACCTTGGTTCTGGGAACGAGAGGGAGCAAATTGGCGCTTTGTCAAAGTGAATGGTTTCAATCCAAGGTTCAGGACGTGGTGCCGGAGGTCCGGGTCATTCTCAAAAAGATTCAGACGTCCGGTGACAAGATCGTCGATGTGCCACTGGCAAAGATCGGAGGGAAAGGCCTGTTCGTCAAGGAAATTGAGGACGCGCTGCTGGCCGGCGAGATCGATTTCGCGGTTCACAGTATGAAGGATGTTCCGGCGCAATTGCCGGAAGGGCTCGACATTCTCTGTGTGCCTCCGCGTGAAGATGCCCGCGATGCCCTGATCAGTCGTGAAGGATGCTCATTCCAGGACCTTCCATTCGGCGCCAGCATCGGGACTGCAAGCCTTCGACGCCAGGCGCAACTGTTACAAGCCAGGCCAGATCTGAAAATCGCGATGCTGCGCGGTAATCTGGATACACGATTAAAGAAACTCAAGGAGGGCCAGTTCGATGCCATCGTCTTGGCCGCTGCCGGTCTGCATCGGTTAGGGTGGTCTCAGACCATCACAGAATATCTTTCTCCCATCCTTAGTCTGCCTGCAATCGGACAAGGAGCCCTTGGGATCGAAGGTCGGACGAGTGATGCATTCGTGCGTTCCGTCTTATCCCGACTCAATCATCAGACCACCCATACGACCGTGACCGCAGAGCGGGCCTTCTTATGCCGCCTAGAAGGAGGTTGTCAGGTGCCCATCGCAGCCCACGCAATCCTGTCCGGTGAGCAGTTGGTCTTGGATGGTCTTGTCGCCAGTATTGACGGGAAGACCGTCCTTCGCGACCGGATTGAGGGAACAGGTCAGCAGGCGCACGCTCTAGGTGTCCAATTGGCTGAACGATTACTGACTCGGGGAGGGGACAAAATTCTCCGGGAGATTTACGGATCAGCGTGAACATGGTACGACGAAACAAGGGGAAGGTCTATTTAGTCGGAGCTGGTCCTGGAGATCCTGGTCTTTTGACCCTTCGAGGAAAAGAGTGTCTTGAGCAGGCTGACGTGGTGCTCTACGATTATCTGGCTAACCCCGCCCTCCTTGCCCATGTCCGAGAAGAAGCAGAGCGGGTGTATGTCGGACGGAGAGGCAAAGGGAAATACCCTGAGCAGGAGGCGATCAATCGTCTGCTGATTGAACGAGCCAGCGCAGGCAACGTGGTCGTGCGGTTGAAGGGAGGCGATCCGTTTGTCTTTGGGCGGGGAGGAGAGGAGGCGGAAGCGCTCGCGTCGGCCAAGATTGAATTCGAAATCGTTCCTGGGGTGACCGCTGCGGTTGCCGCTCCTGCCTATGCCGGTATTCCGGTGACTCATCGAACGTTGGCGTCTACGCTGACGATTGTGACCGGACATGAAGATCCAGAAAAGCCTTCGACGGCCCTGGATTGGTCAAGGCTGGCGACGAGCCAAGGGACGGTTGTCTTTCTCATGGGCATGAAAAATCTTTCGACGATCGCCGCGACCTTACTAGCCGAAGGGCGAGCGGGGTCTACGCCGGTGGCGATCATTCGGTGGGGAACGAGAGTCTCTCAGCGGACCGTTGTCGGGACATTGGCTGATATTGTGGAGAAGGCTGAAGCTGAAAAAATGGAGCCGCCGACCGTCATTGTCGTGGGGGAGGTCGTTCGACTTCGGTCGAAACTCAACTGGTTCGAGCAGCGTCCGCTCTTTGGCAAACGTGTGCTCATGACGCGCGCGAAAGAACAGGCTGGTGAGTTGGCTACCCGCTTGGCCAGCTATGGCGCTGAACCGGTCGAGGCTCCGACGATCACAATCGTTCCCCCTCCGGACTGGGCGTCTGTGGACCACGCGATTTCGGAGATCAGGACGTACGATTGGATTATTTTTACCAGCGTCAATGGTGTGAGCCGTTTCATGACCAGGCTGTTCGCTCGTGGGCTCGACTCACGCTGCTTAGCCGGACGGCAGCTGTGCTGTATTGGGCCCCGCACGGCTCAGGAGTTGGAAAAGTTTGGGGTCAAAGCGGATGTGGTTCCTGCAGAATATCAGGCAGAAGGAGTGCTAGCCACACTGAGTCGGCAGGATGTAAAAAAAACCCGTATCCTGATCCCTCGGGCCGAAGTGGCCAGAGAACTCTTGCCGGACGAACTTCGTGCGGCCGGGGCGCATGTCGACGTCATCCCCGTGTACCGAACGCTCATGCCAGGCCAGGATTCCGTGGGATGGCGGCAGGAGCTCATGGATCGTCAGATTCATGTCGTCACGTTTACAAGTTCGTCCACGGTCCACAACTTTGTCGCGATGCTTGGCGGTGCGGAAGCGGTGAAGCCGCTCGTGCAATCCGTCATGATCGCTTGCATCGGACCCATTACGGCCAAGACCGCAGAGGAATATGGTTTGACGGTCTCGATCATGCCGAGTGAGAATACGATTCCCGCATTGGTGGAGGCGATCGCTCACCATTATGGAAGTTGTGAGCAGGTTGCCACGGGAGCGCTGCAGTAATACGCGCACGCACGATGTATGATGGTTTTCTACAAGGAGGGAGGGTGAGATGGTCCCTGTAAAGTCGTTCATGATTCCCCGAGAAAAGTTCGTGACGGTGCCTCGTGATACCGATACACAAACGGCCGCCCGCATCATGCGTGACCGCGGGATCGGCAGTCTGTTCGTGACCAATGACCGTGAGATTGTTGGAATCATCACGGATACGGACATGATGCGTAGAGTGGTGGCAGCCGGAGCAGACGCGATCAAGACCACGGTCGAGCAAATCATGTCCGCGCCGATCATGACGATCGAAGAGAGCAAGACAATCTTGGATGCCAACGATCTCATGGCGAAATCCCATCTTCGTCATTTAGGGGTGACACGCGAGGGCGCGCTGGTCGGGCTCATCTCTGTCCGCGACCTCGTCGTGTTCTTGACGAACCTTCCACGAAAGTAAGGTGGGTCATGGGGTTTCCGATCCAGCGCCTCCGACGCCTGCGACAACATGAATCGTTGCGTCGGATGGTACGTGAAACGACGCTGTCCCCGTCAGATTTCATCTATCCGATGTTTGTGATCGAGGGGCAGGATCGCCGTGAAGAAATTGCGTCGATGCCGGGCCAATTTCGGCTCTCCGTCGATCTCTTGGTCAAAGAGGCGGGAGAGATTCAGGCCGTAGGCATCCCAGCCATCATTCTATTCGGCATTCCGGCGCGCAAAGACGCGCGTGGGAGCTCAGGATGGGATCCAAACGGCATTGTGCAGCGGGCCATCAGAGCCGTCAAACAACACGTACCGGGCTTGCTTGTGATCACGGATGTCTGTATCGACGAGTATACTGACCACGGACATTGCGGGATCGTCAAGGATGGAAAAGTTCTCAATGATGAGACGCTCGAGTGCCTCACGGTCATGGCACGCACCCATGCTGAGGCTGGAGCCGATATGGTCGCACCGTCGGATATGATGGATGGTCGTGTCGCTGCGATCAGACGCGAATTAGATTGCTCGGGGTTCTCTGATCTGCCGATCCTGGCCTATGCGGCTAAGTTTTCCTCGTGTTTCTATGCCCCGTTTCGCGATGCAGCTTTTTCCAGTCCTCAATTTGGTGACCGACAGTCCTATCAGATGGATCCGGCGAATGCGCGCGAAGCGCTTCGCGAGATCGACCTCGATATCGAAGAAGGTGCCGATATCGTGATGGTCAAACCGGCGTTGCCGTATCTGGACATCATTGCGCTGGCCCGTGCTCGAACGCTCCTTCCTCTGGCGGCGTATCAGGTAAGCGGCGAGTACAGTATGATTAAGGCGGCAGCAAGGGCGGGGTGGCTCGATGAATCACGGGCCATGATGGAATCGCTGTTGGCGATCAAACGGGCGGGAGCCGATCTGATCCTGTCGTACTTTGCTAAAGACGCTGTCAAGCTGCTTCATTGACCGACGATGAACCTGACCCGCGGATATTCGGACGAGGTCGTGCGGCCGTATCCGGTGGGAACCATCGGGAATTTCGATGGGCATCATCTCGGTCATCATGCGCTTTTGAAACGGGTGGTTGAGACGGCTCGTTCTGCTCGGGGAACCGCTGTCGTCCTGACGTTCGATCCTCACCCAGTCAAAATCCTTGCGCCTCACGTTGATCTGCGATTCTTGACGAGCGAGGAAGAGAAACGTGCTCGTTTCGAGCAAGCGGGGATCGACGACGTGGTCTCCCTGGAGTTCACTCACGCACTCCTCCGGTCATGATCGATGGAGGAGTGGTCAGCTCGACAAGAATCAGACGGCTTATCGACGCCGGACATGTTGATCAAGCGGCTGTCTTACTCGGCCGACACTATGCGCTGAGCGGAGTTGTAGCTTCTGGCGAGGGGAGGGGGCGAACGCTCGGATGTCCGACTGCGAACCTTCGACTGCCTCCAGACCGCGTGGTTCCGGCTGACGGGATTTATGCTTCCGTCACGATTCTGAATCAGGAACGGTATGATTCCGTCGCCTATATCGGTACGAGACCGACCTTTGATGGCGATGAGCGGGGACTGGAAGTTTCCATCCTGGATGGGACCCACGAGCTGTATGGACGCACGCTCACGGTTGAGTTTATCGATCGTATCCGAGGCGACGCACGATTTGATACTGGAAAAGCGTTGAGCCGACAGATCGCGTCCGACGTGGATTCTGCGAGGGGCATCCTCCGTCGATATCATGAAACCATCGGAAAGCAATGAGTCCTTGCAACCGGTCTTAAGCAGATCCATCCATACAATGGCCTGGCTTCCGCTAGTGCATCGGGTGGTTCGAACGATTCGGTCCAGAAGTCTTTTTCAACACGGACAGCATATAGTGGTCGCTATCTCGGGTGGCCCGGACTCCGTCGCATTATTATCGATCCTCTATCATCTCCGGTCAAGTTGGGCGCTGACCCTGTCAGCCGTTCATTGCAACTATGGATTGCGAGGGGCTGAGTCCGAGGGGGACCAACAATTTGTAGAGGCATTTTGCCAAGAGCTCGGAGTTTCTCTCCATGTTCGACGGATTGGATTACAGACCGGTGGGCCTAGGGCATCCTTGCAGGCTGTGGCCCGTGACCACCGCTATCGGGTGATGCAGGAGTTTGCTGAGCAATGTGGGGCCGATCGCATTGCCGTGGGCCATACGGCAAACGATCAGGCGGAGACTGTCTTGCTCTGGATGCTTCGTGGTGCGGGATTGACCGGTCTGTCCGGTATGCCGGCGTTTCGGCATCACAATGTGATTCGGCCTTTGTATGAGACGACGCGGCAGGAGATTCTGGCGTATCTTCGCAAGACGGGCTTGTCGTTTCGTGAGGACTCCAGCAATGGCAAGCCGGATTACCTGCGGAACCGAGTGAGGAGGGAGGTCATTCCTGTTCTGACTCAGCTGGTCCCATCGAGCGTCGATGCGCTCTGTAGGCTCGCAGAGATCTGTAGGGAAGACGATCGCTATCTGGATCAGCAGAGTACCGCCATTTCTTCTTCTGCTATGGAACGAGAATCCGACGGAGGCTGGACGATCGATCGGGTGTGTCTTTTGGAACTTCCAGTATCCCTTCAACGGCGTTATGTTCGAAACCTCTTTCGGCAGGCTGATGACCAATTTCGCTCCCCCAGTCTCCGAACGGATCTACGATTTGTTCCGCTTCAAGCACGAGCGATCTCCCATGTTGGACAACCGCATGGCAGCTGTCAGGAATTCTTATCTGTGCCCGGAGAGCTTCTATGGTCTGGAACGGGTCAACGACTTCAGGTACAACAGCAGGCAGGTAGTCAGCTGGGTGCTCCTCTCGGAAAAGGTCGGATTCTGGTGGATGCCGATCAGGTGTCTCGGCCACTGATGGTACGGAATTGGTTGCCGGGAGATCGATTTCATCCCTCTGGCATGGGAGGACAGTCAAAGAAGCTCCAGGATTTTTTTACGGATTTGAAGATACCGACTGCAGTCCGATCGCGCATTCCCCTGGTGGTGGCTCCCGAGGGAATCCTGTGGGTCGTTGGCTATCGACAGGATGAACGCTGGGCGCCCACTGCCACCACGAAACGCTGGCTGGTCTTCACTTCTGAAGATCTAGCGTGAACGGAAGGGACTGAATGAGATGGAACGTATGTTTGGACGTCCGATCGTTACCCAAGAGCAGATGCGAAGCCGCATCCGTGAGCTGGGACGACAGATCAGCGCCGACTATGCGGGCAAGGACCTTGTGCTTGTCGGTGTGCTCAAGGGGGCCTATGCGTTTTTTGCCGATTTGGCACGCGCGATTCGAATTCCAGTGCAGGTCGATTTCATCATCGTGACGAGCTACGGAACGCAAGCGAAGACGTCCGGAAAGGTCAAGCTCGTGACCGAGCTGACCGAAAAGATCAAGAATAGAGATGTACTACTGGTTGAGGATATCGTCGATTCGGGATTAACGGTTCAATATCTTACCAAGGCGCTGGCCAAGCAGAAACCGAGAAGCATCAAGGTCTGCACCTTGCTGAGTAAGCCAGAACGCCGCGTCGTTGATGTCCCGTTGCAGTATATTGGGTTCAGAATTCCGAACCAGTACGTCGTAGGGTATGGACTTGATTACCAACAACAGTATCGGAACCTTCCCTACCTCGCCGTTCTCGACCAGCTGAACCAGCAAGAGGAGTAGAGTTTTCTCACGAGCTATTGGCAATTTGCGCAAGGCTATGATACCATCATCACGATTTCTACATACGTGGCCTCCAATGCTGTCGCGAAGGAGAACTGGATGAATTCCCGGGTCAAGAACCTGCTTTTCTGGGTGGTGGTCGGCTTGTTCATGATTCTCCTCTTCAATCTGTTCAGTGTGCCGACTCACGCGCCTGAAGAAGAAGTAATATTCAGCGATTTTATGGCAAAGCTCGACAAGGGTGATTTTGAAAAAGTCATCATCAAGGGTAATCACATCAGCGGGGTCCTGAAGGACAAAACTCGTATCCGTACGTATTCAGCTGATTACCCTGAGTTTGTTAAGGTCCTTCGTGAGAAGGATGTTCAGATTGAGGTGAAACCACCGGATGAGAGTCCGTGGTATATCACGTTCCTGGTTACGTGGGGACCATTTATCCTGTTCCTTGGTCTCTGGTTTTTCCTGATGCGTCAGATGCAAATTGGGGGGAACAAGGCTCTATCATTTGGAAAGAGTCGCGCCCGTATGCTGACGGAGGAACGAAAGAAGATCACGTTTTCAGACGTCGCTGGCGTTGATGAGGCAAAAGAAGAAGTTCTTGAAATTATTGAGTTCCTGAAAGATCCTCGTAAGTTTCAGAAGCTTGGCGGACGCATACCGAAGGGTGTGCTGGTCGTCGGCCCTCCAGGAACAGGAAAGACCTTGCTGGCGAAGGCGATAGCCGGAGAAGCCGGAGTGCCGTTCTTCAGCATTAGTGGATCTGATTTCGTAGAGATGTTTGTAGGCGTCGGAGCCTCGCGGGTCAGGGATTTGTTTGAACAAGGGAAGAAGCATGCCCCCTGTATTATTTTTATCGATGAAATTGATGCGGTCGGCCGTTTACGGGGTGCAGGCCTCGGCGGTGGGCATGACGAACGGGAACAAACGCTCAATCAGTTGCTCGTAGAAATGGATGGCTTTGACACAACCGAAGGAGTCATTTTGGTCGCGGCGACCAATCGTCCTGATGTACTCGACCCGGCCTTGCTGAGACCTGGACGCTTTGACCGGCAGGTGGTGGTCAATCGCCCGGACCTCAAAGGCCGGTCGGAAATCTTGAAGGTCCATACGAAGAAAGTTCCTGTCGCCACGAATGTCGAATTGGAAAAGATCGCCAGAGGAACTCCTGGATTTTCAGGCGCTGATCTGGAAAACCTCGTGAATGAAGCGGCACTGTGGGCGGCTCGCCAGAACAAGAAGGAAGTCGAAAACATAGACTTCGAGATGGCGAAAGATAAGGTGATGATGGGGGCCGAACGGAAGAGTATGATTCTCACCGATGAGGAAAAGAGGATTACTGCCTACCACGAAGCCGGCCACGCATTGATGGCGAAGCTCTTACCTGGGACAGACCCTGTTCATAAGGTGACGATTATTCCAAGAGGTCGCGCTTTGGGCGTGACGATGCAACTGCCGACAGATGATCGGCACAACTACTCTAAGGAATTTCTCTACAATACTTTGGCGATTCTTATGGGTGGACGTGTCGCTGAAGAGCTTGTCTTCAAACATGTCACAACCGGAGCCGGTAATGATCTGGAACGTGCAACGGACCTTGCGGTGGCGCTTGAAATCGATCTTGAGATCAAGCGCTTCGTCACGGAAAATTATGAACGTGCGAAACGTGTACTCACTGAACAGATGACGAGTCTGAAGGCTCTGGCGGAGGCACTACTTGAAAAAGAAGTGCTTGACGCACCAGAAATTGATCAGATTCTGTTGCAATCCTCCTCTCAAACAGTTCCAGCCTAGGTATCGTGCCAACGCTCGTTTGCGTTGGCACCGTTGCCCCTGTTGTGCTGTATATATGGTCTG
>JACRQB010000209.1 GCA_016222925.1 Nitrospirota bacterium
GTTTTCGGCGCCTCGGTTGAACTTTTCATGCAAACGCGATCGGATCGCCGGAGTAATGGCGATCGACAGCAGCACATAGATCGGAAGCGAGGCCATGACCACAAGCGTGAGCGTGGGACTGTAGAACCACATCACCGCCAGTAAGACGATGGTGAAGACCACGTCCAACACCACGGTGACCGCATGGCTGGTCAAGAATTGGCGGATCTGCTCCAACTCGCGCACACGGGCGACCGTGTCACCGATCCGTCTCGCTTCAAAATAGGACAAGGGAAGCGCCAGAACGTGTCGGAAGAGTTGCGCGCCAAGACTCACATCGATCCGGTTCGTCGTATGGGCAAAAAGATAGGTGCGGAGCCCGCCTAACATCGCTTCAAAGACCGCCAGCGTAATCATGCCGATAGCCAAGACATGGAGCGTGGTAAAACCCTTATGGACAAGCACCTTGTCGATGACCACTTGCGTGAAGAGCGGGGTTAATAGCGCAAAGAGCTGAAGGAAGAACGACGCCACCAGCACTTCGCCGAAGAACTTCCTGTACTTGACAATCGCGGGGATGAACCAGGTGAAATCAAACTTCAGGTCTTGCAGACGGACCTGGGCCCGTTTGGTAAAGAGCAAGAGTTCTCCGGTCCACATCGCTTCGAACTGTTCGCGGGAGAAAACAAGCGGGCGCGCTTCGATTGGGTCCTGGATCAGCACCTTTTCCGCTTCGACCTTCGCCAGCACGACATAGCGGCCGTCAGTCCGCTTTGCCATGGCAAGCAACGGTGTCCCTTGGAGTTTGCTCCACGTGGTGCTAACCACACCAGCCTTCAATCCGAGATGTTTGGCTGCACGAAGGAGCTCGGCATCTGAGAGAACTTGCCCTGACTGCGCAAACTGATGCCGCAGCTGCGCCCCATCGGCGGGAAGATCATGAAAGCGAGCGAGGATCAGGAGACAGGTCAGGCCGCTGTCTGCCGGCGATCCATTGAAGGAAGCAGCGGAACTGTGATGCACCCGTTGCGGTCCTGAATTGTTCATGGGAGCCACTCTTGTGCCGACTCTGCCAAATGAAGTCGCTACGTCATGGTCTGCGCGCCGATTGTATCAACTGATCGGAACTGTTCCGGCTTCTCTTAGAGGGGGGACTGTCCAACGGAAGTGGTGTAATTGAAGCAAGCCCATCGCCTGACGAATGAGGGAGAGTGGTCGTGTACCCTGTCCAAGTGAAGGAGGGAAACACCGAAAGGATTCCCGATAATCATCGGGAATCCTTTCGAATATGCGGTGAAGACGGAGTTTCCTTACAAGTTAAGAGACGCTTTTCATGACGCCGCCGGAGGGACTGTCGCGGGCTTCATTCGAAAGTCTTGCATGATGTTCCAGGCTCGCAGGACATCGACGGTCAGGGCTACGCCATAGGAGGGACCATAGTCTCGCTCTGAGAGGTGGCCCATACTGTCATTCCAGGTTTCAAAGCGCACAGGCCCGGCGGACGCGGCTAACGACCAGGCAAACTGCTTCTGACTTTGCCCCGTGGTATTCACGAAAATCCCGGAGTCCCACATGAGCGCCAGCTCAATTTCCCACGTGGGAATGGTTTCACCCGTCTCGGTTGTCCGATACTGACCAAACGCGATGGCCGGCTGCACCAGCCCTGCCGTACTTCTCACGGCATGGAGCACGGCCCCGTTGTCCTGATAGCTGATTCGTCCCAGCACGGATGCCCGGACGTTGATATCGCCCCACTTCTCCGAACGCCATACCGACGGGGTAATTTGCAGTCGACGGATGCCACCTCGCAGAAACCCTTGCTGATAAATGGTTCCGACGGAAAAACCCCCGCCGGCAAAAATGACCTTGCGATCAAACAGAGAAATCCATCGAGTGATCGACCCATCGATCATCACATCGGTTTCCTTCCGAGCGTCCACGGTCGGAACCGACGGGAGTTGGCGAAGCTGATGCACGACTTTATTCTGAAAATACTGACTGGGTTCATCACTTGTCGGACTGATGCCGGCCGTGAGGTTGGTACTCCACCCTTGCAAAATCCCACCCCAGTGTTGGGTCCAGCTGAGCGTAATCAAGTTGAAGCCGAGTGTATTGCCCACCGTGGAATCGTACTTGTTCCCCAACCCATCGACCGATCAGCGCCGCGCTTCGTCGCCAAGACCATGATGTTACGTTTAATGACAACTCCCGCTTCATTGGCAAAGACCACCTTTCATGAAGGACATTTAGCCCTGCTACGACCGGTCTATGAAGGGATACTTCCAGGATGTTGGGATACCGGAAACGGACGAATTCTACACAACACGGACGGAGCTGGCGACTAAATTATCGACGCCTGCAACGATCACCTCTTCGCCTGGGCGACTCACTCTGACTGATTAGGTGACAGCATCGCTCGACAGGCCTCTTGATCCTATGCTAGCTTACGCGTTCGTTTTTCAGTGCACATACCTTTCCACCCGAGAGCTGACAGGCGCAGACATGTTCAAGAAGATCTTAATCGCCAATCGCGGTGAAATTGCCATGCGGATCATCCGCGCCTGCCGTGAATTGAACATCGCCACCGCTGCCATCTATTCTGAAGCGGATTCGACCGGGATTTATGTCAAGAAGGCAGACGAGTCCTACCTGGTCGGCCCAGGTCCGGTGAAGGGGTTCCTGGATAGTAAGCAGATCGTCGACCTGGCCCAACGGATCGGCGCCGATGCTGTCCATCCCGGATACGGGTTTCTGTCTGAAAATGCGGAGTTCGCTGAGCTCTGCCAGGCTTCCGGCATCAGGTTCATCGGCCCCTCTACCCATGCCATTACCCTGATGGGCAGCAAGGTCAAGGCGCGCGAGCTGGCCGAATCCGTCGGCGTGCCGATCGTGCCCGGTACGGATGGCGCGATTACCAATATCAAAGACGCCTTGGCCTTTGTAAAAAAAGCAGGCTACCCCGTCATGATCAAGGCGAGCGCCGGCGGTGGTGGTCGCGGGCTTCGCGTGGTCCGATCCGACGATGAATTGCGTGAGAACATGGAGGTCGCGTCGCGCGAAGCCCAAGCATCCTTCGGCGACGGCAGCGTCTTCATTGAAAAATATATCGAGCGGCCGCATCATATTGAATTCCAAATACTGGGCGATCGGCACGGGAACATTATCCATCTTGGAGAACGAGACTGTTCGATCCAGCGACGACACCAGAAGCTGATCGAGATTGCCCCCTCGTTGATTCTGACCCAGGCGCTCCGGGAAGAGATGGGCGACGCCGCCATCGCCATCGCGCGCGCGGTGAACTACGACAACGCAGGAACCGTGGAGTTTCTGCTCGATCAGCAGGGAAAATTCTACTTTATTGAGATGAATCCGCGCCTCCAAGTCGAGCACACGGTGACAGAGCAGATCACAGCCATCGATATCGTGCGGAATCAGATTAAGATCGCGGCGGGCCTGCCGCTCAGCATCCAGCAACAGGACGTCATTCTGCAAGGCCACGCGATTCAGTGCCGGATCAATGCGGAAGACCCGAAAAACAATTTTCTGCCCTGTACAGGCACTGTCACGGCCTACCTCTCTCCCGGTGGAATCGGTGTGCGCATCGACGGCGCCGTGTACAAGGATTATACGATCCCGCCCTATTATGACGCCCTGCTGGCCAAGTTGACGGTTCGGGGCCGCACCTGGGAAGAAACCGTCAGCCGTATGCGCCGGTCCCTTGAAGAGTACGTGCTTCGTGGAGTGAAGACCACGATTCCCTTCATGGAAGCGATCATGCAGGAGCCGGACTTTATTGCGGGACGTTTCGACACGTCGTATTTGGACACCCACCCTGAGTTGTACTCGTACCACGAGTTTGAACAGCCGGAGGATCTGGTGCTGGCGCTGTCTGCCGCGATCGCCGCCTACGAAGGACTCTAATTCGAACATACCCACTGTTTCCCAAAGAGATGCGTTAACCATCATGGCGAAAAAACGACCACTCACAAAAAAACCGAAGAGAAAGATCAGATCATCCGCTCCGACGATCAAGATCTCAAAAAGCGTCGTGGCACGCCCGAGCGAGTTCACCATCGCCCCGGCCCCCGGCAAACCCGTCCTGATCACCGAAGTCGCGCTGCGGGACGGCCATCAATCGTTGTTGGCGACGCGCATGCGCACGGAAGACATGCTGCCCATCGCCCAAAAGCTCGATGCGGTCGGCTATTGGTCGCTGGAAGTCTGGGGCGGCGCCACCTTCGACACCTGTTTGCGTTTTTTAAAAGAAGATCCCTGGGAACGGCTCCGGGCCTTGCGGGCCGCGATGCCCAACACCAAGCTCCAAATGCTGTTGCGGGGGCAAAACCTCGTCGGTTACCGCCATTATGCCGACGACGTCGTAGAACGATTCATCGAACGTTCGGCCACGAACGGCATCGATGTCTTCCGTATCTTCGACGCCCTCAACGACGTGCGCAATCTCGATCGGGCCGTAAGCGAAGTGAAAGCCTGCGGCAAACATGCGGAAGCCGCCCTCTCCTATACCGTCAGCCCAGTCCATAGCATCGACCGTTTCGTGGATCTGGCCAAGAAGTTGGAAGATCTGGGGACGGATACGATTTGTATCAAGGACATGGCCGGACTCCTGGCGCCGCTTGACGCGTATCATCTGGTTCGTCGCTTGAAGGCCGCGGTCAAGGTTCCTCTCCACCTCCATTCGCATTACACGTCCGGGATGGCCTCCATGAGTTCACTGATGGCGATCCTCGGAGGTCTTGATATGTTGGATACGTCCATCTCGCCGCTCGCAGGAGGGACCTCACACCCGGCAACGGAAACGCTGGTCGCGTCACTCCAGTGCGAAAGGAAATGGGCTATCCCCCGCTCGTCACCCCCACCAGCCAGATTGTGGGCACTCAAGCCACCCTCAATGTACTGACCGGGGAGCGGTATAAAGTCATTACCACTGAAACCAAAAACTATTTCTTAGGATTGTATGGCCGTGCGCCGGGACAGGTGGATCTCGATGTGATGACCCGCGCGACCGGCGATGAAACCCCAATCAAGACCAGACCGGCCGATCGGCTGGACCCGGAATTAGATGACGCGAAAAAAGAACTTCCAGACTCGGCTCAGACCGTCGAGGACCAGCTGTCATTCGTGCTGTTTCCCGCCATCGCGCGAGACTTTTTCGAAGCCCGCGAGAAAGGCGAGTTGATCCCCGAGCCGCTCGAATTAGGATCGGCGAAAGGGCCTACCACTGCTCACGAATTGCACCTGGCTCCCGTGGAATTCAACGTGACGGTGCACGGTGAGACCTATCATGTGAAGGTCTCGGGCTCTGGTCGAAAGGTCGATGGACGGAAGCCCTACTACATCCGTGTCAACGATAAACTCGAAGAGGTATCGCTCGAACCCATCCAAGAAGTGCTCGCCGGTGTTCCGGAGTCCCAGGAGATGGAATCGGGAGGAAAACCCAAACGCCCCAGACCATCGAAACCAGGCGATGTGGCTCCGCCCATGCCCGGCCGAGTGGTGAAGCTCCTGGTGGCGATCGACGATCGCGTCAAGGCCGGTGATCCTCTGTTAATCATTGAGGCGATGAAGATGGAAAGCCAGGTACCGGCGCCGATCGATGGAAGAGTCGCCGCGATCCTGACTGCCGAGGGTGACAATGTGAAGACGGATGAAACGGTCATTCAGCTGGAGTAATCCCATCACCGGCTCGATCCTCCGCTCACGCAGACTCCGGCATCTGGTGACGCTCATCCTCTGTCTTGTATCGTCCTGCATGACGTCCTGTTCGCCGCCCTCACAAATCCCGCCTTATTTTGAAACGTTGGAACGCACCCCGATCGAGCGCATCCCGATCAAAACCGTGCTCGTCCATGGACAACGGATCGCCTATCTCGATGTCGGCACAGGCCAACCGGTCATCCTCATCCACGGGTTTGGCGGATCCATGTGGCAATGGGAACATCAGCAACATGCCTTATCTCAACATTTTCGCACCCTGACGCTCGACCTTCCCGGTTCCGGATTATCCGACAAACCAGACATTGCCTACCTGCCGGATCAGATGCTCGACTTCTGTATCGGGTTCATGGACGCACTGCAGATTCCTCACGCTACACTGGTCGGCAATTCCATGGGCGCGGGGTTGGCCATCGGCATGACCTTGACTCACCCCGCTCGCGTCGACAAGCTCGTGCTCATCAGTGGACTCCCGTCTCAGGTCATGGCCAAACTCACGAGCCGGTCGTTCAGGCAAGCGCTGGAATCTCGAGCCCCCTCCTGGCTCGTCTCCTTCGGCAACTGGCTGTTCGGCGGACTGGTCACCGATTCCGTCCTGAAAGAAATCGTCCACGACCATAGCCTCCTCACCCCGGCCGTTATTGAGCGGTCCAACCAAAACCGCCTCCGCCCCGGCATCATCAAACCCATTCTGGCCGTCAGGAACGCCATCCCCTCCTGGGAAACGGATTTCGCCCCACGCATCAGCAGCATCACGCACCCAACCATGATCATCTGGGGAGAACACGACCGGGTGTTCCCCATGGCTGTAGGTGAAGAACTGCACTACCGACTTCGCGGATCCACGTTCGTCAGAATTCCCAGGGCCGGCCATATGCCGCAATGGGAACGGCCGGACCTGGTTAATCGATCGGTGATCGCGTATATTCAACCGTCACCCTGAACAGAGGGGTCGAGTGGGATCCCCACTCGTTATCTTCAGAAAGGAGCCTACGATGCGGACGAGATATGCTGGTTTCATTGGCACCACGCTGTGCCTTTCGCTTGGCCTTGTCGGATGTCAAACGATGGGAGGATCAACCGGCGCCGGCTTTTCCTACAAGAATATGCCGGTGGCAGATGGAACTGCTATTGCGGGCGAGGGCAACAAGGTCCTCTTCAAGGGCAACCCGTTGACGCTCGCCGGTAACGGAGTCAAAGTCGGCGACACGCTCCGCGATGTGAACATCGCGCAGAACGACTTATCCCTCGTGAACATTGCACAGACCAAAG
>JACRQB010000292.1 GCA_016222925.1 Nitrospirota bacterium
CGGGATGCCTATCTTCGTTCCTATCCCGGCGACCTCGCGTCTCTTCGACTGATCGACTACTACATCGTGCGAGGCGAAGACCACTTGGCAGAACGGGAGACCCGGCATTTTCTCGCTGCGTTTCCTGCTCACCCCTCCGTCCCGAAAGCCAGCGAATCACTGGAACTCATCAAGTCAAGGTTGAAAGCTCACCAATATTTTATCGCAGCCGTCCTTCCGTTGTCAGGCCACTTGTCCGCCTTCGCCAATGACGTCCTAGAGGGCATTCAGTTGGCGGTGGAACGGTCTCATGAGCAGCCTGGCACCCCATCTGTTGGATTGATCGTGAAGGATCATGACGCCGATCGGCAAGGCTTTTTGGACGATCTCTCGACGCTACTTCATGACGACCGTCCACTCGTCGTCATCGGTCCGATGCTGTCAAAAAATCTTCCAGTCATGGCTGAAATGGCGCAAAAAACCAGAATCCCGTTGATTACACCGGCTGCCACACTCCCCAATGTTCGTCGGTTGGGCAGTTACCTCTTCAGCACGTCGTTGACCTACACCATGCAAGCGGAACGCATCGCGACCTACGCCGCGAAACAGCAGGACTATCGACGATTCTGCATTCTCCACCCCGACACCGTCTATGGGCGAGAACTGGCCCGGCTCTTCGCGCAGGAGGTGCGCCGATTCGACGGCGAAATTATTGCGATGGAAGCCTTCAAGGAAGGCGAAACGGATTTTGGTCCGCAGATCCAACGGCTCAAAGCCGAAGACCTGAAAAAGTATGGGCTGGCAGTTCCAGTTGAACTCCCACGACAGCCCGGTAAGCCCCTCAGTCGAAACGAAAAGCGCGTCCTCTACACTCCAGGGTTTGACGCGATCTTCATCCCAAGTCGCTCACACGAGATCGGCCTCCTCGCCGCACAGCTGGCGTTTCATGACATCAAAGCCCCGCTACTGGGTACCAACGGCTGGAACTCGCAGGACTTTGCCCGCACCGCCGATCGGACCGTCGACGGTGCAACATTCGTCGACGGCTTCTTCGTCGATAGCCCGAATCCTGCCGTGCAGGAATTTGTTCAGCGGTATCACAAGCGCTTTCAGTCCACCCCCTCGCTCTTCACCGTGCAGGGATATGACGCCGCCAGAGTGGTTATCGAAGGTGTTCGCCAGGGAGCAACCTCCGGCGAAGCGCTCCACGACTTCCTCATGACGCAGCGCAACTTACCGACACTCGCCGGACCGGCCAGTTTCGGACCGGATGGCGCCCTGCACCGCCCGCTCTTTCTTCTGCAGGTGAAACAGGGTAAGTTTGTGCAATTGGATTAGCCAGGCTATTCGAACTGGGAAGAGTACTAACTACACATGAATTCCCTCTCACAGATTCTTCACACGATCTCCTATATGGGGCTCCCTCTATTATTCGCGATGGTCCTCCATGAATATGCGCATGGCTGGATGGCGGAGAAATGCGGGGATTCGACTGCAAAACGTGAAGGACGGCTCACCATCAATCCACTGGCCCATATCGATCCGTTCGGCACGATCATCTTGCCGCTGATCTGTTTGATATTGCCCGGGAGCTTTCTGTTGGGCTGGGCCAAGCCGGTTCCGATTGACCCCCGGAATATGCGCCAGCCTCAACGCGACATGGCGCTCGTGGCGGCGGCCGGTCCTGGGATGAACCTGCTGCTTGCCGTCGTCAGCGCCTTGCTCTTGGCGTTGATCTTGACGTTCGAGCCGACTTTGTCTCCTCGCAGCGCCACCGAGGCCGAAGAGTCCTCAGGCCTCCTCGCAACCATGTTGTTTCGCCCGATCGCCGTCATGGCGCTCTATTCCGTGATGATCAACGTGTTTCTCGCGCTGTTCAACCTGCTTCCGATCCCCCCGCTCGACGGCGGCCGGATCCTGACGGCGCTGCTGCCGCCGAAACCAGCGATGACACTCGCGCGATTGGAGCCCTATGGCATGCTCATCCTGGTGGGGCTCATCGTGTTCGACAAAGAGCTAGGCATTATCCACATGATCACCGGGACCTTCGCCAAGGGGCTGTCCGGAACAATCTTGTCAACCGCACTCGGTCTCCGTCCTGGAGTCGCAGAATGACCACACCTCGCAGACGAGTTCTCAGCGGCATGCAGCCCAGCGGCCTCATGCATCTCGGCAACTATCTCGGCGCCTTAGAAAACTGGAAGACATTGCAAGAACAGTATGACTGCTATTTCTTCGTCGCCGACTGGCACGCGTTGTCCACGAACTATGCCGACACAAGTCGCATTCGTACCTTTGTGCAGGAGATGCTGATCGATTGGCTGGCCGGAGAAACAGGAGGAGATCAAAGAAAAAGACCTCACGACCTACGGCTTTCTCGGCTACCCAGTCCTACAAGCCGCCGACATCCTCTTGTACAAACCCGATTTTGTTCCGGTAGGGAAGGATCAACTCCCCCATCTAGAACTGACGAGAGAGCTCGCCCGGCGATTCAACGATATCTACAAAACAGCAGTCTTCCCCGAGCCGAAGGAACACCTGACCAAGTTTCCCAAGGTACTTGGCACCGATGGCCGAAAAATGAGCAAGAGTTACAACAATACGATTAACCTTTCGGATACGGAACCGGTCGTTCGGCAGAAGCTCAAGACCATGGTCACCGACCCAGCCCGTATGAGACGGACCGACCCTGGTAATCCCGATCTGTGTCCCGTCTACGAATTCCACAGCATCTATTCCCCGCAAGCGGTCAGAGACCAGGTCAACACAGACTGCCGATCCGCTGCGATCGGCTGTATCGACTGCAAAAAACTCGTGGCGGACCGGATAGTAGACCAGCTGGCGCCAATCTGGGACAAGCGCGCCAAGCTCACGCAAGAGCCATCCCGTGTCGATGAAATTGTCGATGCCGGCAGTAAACGAGCTGCTGAGGTCGCCAGTGCAACGCTACATGAAGTAAACGAGGCCATGAAGATCTAGCCGGATTTCTCCCCTTGAAGCTTCACCTGCAAGATTTGTGAATCCGCTAGAAGAACAAGCTGGTCAGTGGAAGAATGCCTCGCAGGATACTTATTCAGCGAGGAGAGATCGCTATGACACACTGGGCCGGCCAATTACGATTTGGAAGTATCGCTCTGCTCTTGGGACTGGTCTCGCTCTCCGGCTGTGGCACCTGGTGGCACGGCGACCATCAGTCCGTCACCATCTTCACAACACCCCTCGATGCTCAGGTCATAGTTGATGACCGCGTCCAGCTGCTGACACCGGGAACCGTCTCTCTCAACCGAAAAGATGACCATCAGGCGGTCATCACCAAAGACGGGTATGAGCCAAAGACCATGGCCCTGACGCGAACCTGGTCTTGGTGGGTGCTTGGCGATATCTTCGGCTGCGCCATCATCTTCTACCACGCCTGCATTTCAACCGACAAAGATAATGGTGGCTACTACACCTTCGAAGACAAGGTCTACGTGACACTGGAGCAGAAATCCGGCCCGACACCCTCCGACAAATAATCAGCGCTAGAGAGTAGACA
>JACRQB010000210.1 GCA_016222925.1 Nitrospirota bacterium
TCTCCGCGATCGATACTAATGGCGCGCGACTCAAATCAATCTCACAAGAGCTACTTCCCTCATGTTCCTGCTGCTCATCCAGCCGCACGACCGGGCGAAGGGGATAGCGGCTATTCACTGTGGCTACGGTTCCTATTTCGCCGGTCGTCAATCGCACGGTCGTCCCAAGTGGGTACACCGACAATTGCTCGACAAGTGCCTTCAGAATTTCTCGAGGAAAGGCTCTTCGTTCAGCGACGAGAAGCTCCTTGACCGCTTCGTGCGGGAGCAGGCGACGGCGATAGGGGCGTTCGCTCACCAATGCATCGAATACGTCGACCACTCCGACGATCAAGGCCATGTCACTAATCTCTCTTCCTGTCAGTCGATTGGGGTACCCTTGCCCATTGAAGCGTTCGTGAGCCTGACGGGTCAATTGCCCCAACCAGTGATATGCTGGTCCGCACTTCTCAACCACCTGATATCCAAGCTCAGGATGCCCTTCGATGAGTGTCCGCTCTTCCTGAGTCAAACGTCCGGGCTTCGTGATCAAAGATTTCGGGACGGCAAATAATCCAATATCATGAACAAGGCCCGCGAGGGCCAACTGGTGCAGTTCTTCCCCATAGTACCCAAGACCGATCCCAACCTTCGTTCCGAGTATAGCCACATTGATTAGATTGGTGATGAGTGGTGGTCCGGCCGGTCCCTCCTGCAAGAGCTTCAAGTCGTTCGAGAGATATGGAACGATGCTCCTGAACGGCAGTCGCTATCTCCCCCACCACCTGTTCTGCCTCGTGATACCAGGTTGTCACGATATCACCCTTGCGCCGGTATTCTCTGGTCGATGCAGTAATTCATTTCCGACTTTCTCCACCAATGCACGTCTGATCTGACGTGCTCCCGAAACATGTCCGAAGTAGAGACACAAGTCGCAAAGCGAGTTGATCAATCGGCATACACCGCCGGTGCGATGATAAATGGAGGAAATCGCACGTGGTGAGAATATCCCAAAATTGCTTCCGGCAGCTGCCAGGCGAGCGAGGATATAGGCTTTTGTCTCAGCGCGATCCAAATAATCGATGTGGTGTTGAATGGCTACCCGCTGAGCAAGCTGAGGAATGCGCGTGATACGCTCCCGCAACTCAGGCTGTCCTACGAGCACGAGTGTGATGAGAAACCGATCATTTAACTGAAAGTTACTAAGGAGGCGTAGTTCTTCAAATAAGCGGTCATGTTCGATGAAGCGGTCATGTTCGATGGCCTGGGCTTCATCCACTACGACAACCGTGTCGACGTCTCGATGGTAGTTGGCAAGCAGTTGATCGTTCAGACGACGCAACTGCTCCACACGTGTCCCGTGGGGATCCAATCCAAGTTGAAACAAGATCTCACCGAGAAATTCACTCCCTAGGATAGTCGGGTTCGATACGAGTCCGATCTCATATCGTGATCGAGGAAGCTTGAGAATCACGGCACGACTGAGGAGCGTTTTCCCGCTTCCAATCTCACCGGTCAGCATTACGATCCCTTTACGGGCATGAATTCCGTACAGCATTCGTTCCATGGCCGCTTCATGTTTGGCCGATGCGACATAAAACTTTGGATCAGGTACGTTTTCAAATGGGCGCAGACGCAACCCCCAATGAAGCTCGTAGACTGAATCCCGAGTCACACCATGATCTTGTACCGAATGCGCAAGTGGCACTAGGCGGTCCTCGTTGTTTCAGCACCCCAGTCAGCGTGGGTCTTTATGGAGCGCATGGCAAGACACGTTGTATTGCCATGCGCTCCACCCGTCCGTTGTCCGCCCATTCCTCAATCCATTTTAGGCTCTGGTTCAAACGGGATTGGATGGCGTCATAGCGTGTGGCTCCCACGGCCATGCGGTGCTGCGTGACAATTGTGAGGAAACTATGCAGTCCCATGAAAAACAGCATCGCATGGGAGGCATTGACCTGCTGAGCGGTAGACCATAACTGCGCGACACGTCCAACTGCGTTCTGCAAGTCTGAGGACGGCGTACTAAGGGCGTCGCCACTAGTCTTAAGGGTCTGAATGATGACGGTCAGATGTGGAAGTTCTTGTCGAACGACATCCAGAAAGCCTTGCTCTCCCTCAGCAGACCGGTCAAGAAACTCATGGATGGACGACATATTGCATTGTTCAACCCCTCGCTCCATCAGGCCTTCTGCCTGGGCCAACATCGTCTGAACCAAATTACGATGGAATGCGTTGGACGTGATGCATTCATCTTGGAGCCCACGCAGTAATGTCAAAAACTCCTTGGTCGAAATCATTGTCGGCGGATCTTCGGGAGACGCTGGGACGTCTTCTGCCTCAAACGTCACACCCGTTGCTCGGGTCAGGGCTCCATGAATGTGGCCCAGCTGTTTGCAGAGCGCGATGAAGTCATCAGTGGAGATTCGAGCGGAAGGGTCTTGAACGGTTTCCACAAAAGGAAGAGCTGAGAAACTCGCGCGCTCGACGTCACTCAGTTTGAGCGTGGCCGCCGACCCACCGAGGTTTGTGACACCAACCTTGATCGTCTGAGCCAAGGCACGATGGCGTTCGGAAGGGGGAGATTGCTGTAGCTCATCGAGGGCAACGTGAATTTGCTGAAGCCACTCCTGTGCCTCTTGAACGAATAGTTCAACTAATTCTTTCTGGAACGCATCTTCAGTTTCAACGGACATCGGCGTTGGCCCTTTAGCGAGAAGACGACCATCTAACCATTCCGGCTACCTGGATCAGGATTGCCCCCTCCCGCTTCCAAGTTGGGATGCCAAGCTTGCAATCTCACCTAACTTGCGTGCCATTTCCTCGAGCCGTTTTGTGGCACTCTCGGCGGCTTGTTCGGCTTCGGTCACTTGTCGAGCAAGGGTTCCGTTGCGATCTCGTTCTACGGTTAAAAGCCCTTCCATTTCCTGAACATTCATCGCAACTCGCTCTAATTCTTGAAGGTGTCCCACTGCCTCTGTCCCTTTTTGCCGTTCGGTCAGCAGTTCAGCCTCGAGGTTCTGAAGTTTCTGATGAAGTTCGGCTGTCAGCTGTTCTGCATTTGCGAGTCCTGCTTCCGCCTCTCGTGTCCTGGTCGATATCTGCTCTAATTCAGCCAGTTGTTGCACGAGTTGCTCTGCAGCGGTCCGTTCAGCATGCAGAGTAGATTCCAGTTCCGCAATTCGAGCAGAAGATTTCTGCCAGTGCACGGCTTCCTCCTTGAATGCACCGACTGCATCCTGTTCCGCTTTCAGTGCTGCTTCCAGCTCGGGAATTCTTGATACTTGTTGTTCGACCTTGGCGAGTGTCTCCTGAAGCTCGTTGAGACGTGCGTGCTCGGCTGCCAACTGCACTTCACTTGTCTTGGCCCTGGCAAGGTGCTCCGAGGACTCGGACAGCCGTTTGGTGAGCTCTTCGGAGCGAGCCCGTTCCGCCCGTAACTGTTCTTCAATCTCCTTAGGTTTGTGCACCTCCTGGTGCAGTCGGCGGCGGAGGCTGGTGCTGCGTCCTGTCGTTTTGCTATTAGCTCGAGAACTCGATCCTTGAGGGAAGTACCTTGAAAAGGTTTCTTCAATACTCCATCCGCGCGGCAAGATTCGGCCTGTTTGGTCACTTCGTGGTTCACGATTCCTGAAATGAGTAGTACGGGCGTCGAGGCGAGGGTTGCGTGTCCACGGACAAATGCACACACTTCATACCCACTCTTATCCGGCATGATGACGTCGGACACGACAACATCCGGCCGTTCCTTTGCTAAATATGCCAGCGCTTCCTGTCCGTTTGCCGCAAGTGTGACGCCGAGTCCAGCCTCGGTCAATAGTCGTTCAGCAACTTTACGAACTGCGATACTGTCATCGGCTACTAAGATCTTCGGCATGCCTGCACCTTTCGCTCATCCCGGCACACAAGGAATCATCATTCAGTCGCCCCTAGTCGAGACACCGAGAGAATCGGGATCTCATCCAGGCCATTGGTATAACTGCCGTCGGCCGGCAAATCCTTGCCGTGGTATGTTTGAAGCGCGGCAGGGTCCAAAGTATGAAGGATTGGAATCTCTTCATCGATGCACATTGCCATCTCTCCGAGAGGGTGCTTCACTCTCAGACACAAGGGCCTGCTCCCTTGCACAGTAAGTCGAAGAGATGCGGCCAGATCAAATACTGGTAACACAGTCTGTCCTTGACGAACGATTGATGTGACAAAGGGAGTTTGGCCAGCGACCGGAATAGGTTCAGCCCACTGGAAAATGCCCGATACATCTACTGCCTTCACCGCCAGTCGCCTCCCCCCCACGAAAAATACCAACAGCTGATATGATTGACGCGCCATCCCCCGATGATAATTCTGAAGGGTCCTCAGCATATCCGGCTATTGTTCATGGAAATCTTTTGGGCCGCTACCAGTCGAGGAATGCCTCCTTCTCCCCCACTGGCCTCAACGCTCGCCACCTGCACATCGAGAACCCAGCTTGAATTGAGCACCAACGCAATACTTTTTGCGAATAGGATCATGCCTTGGTACCAACGTCGCTCCGGTCCACGGAACTGTGAAGGAAGCGGCAGAACTTGAGAGGGATGGAGTTCTAACAACCCCTGCACCCTGGTGACTCGAATGCTCCCATGCGCGCCTCGCTCGGAAAACAGCACGATACGGCTATTCGCTGTACCTTGATTATTCGATACCCCCAATTGCTCAGCCAGATTGATGGCTCTATACACCAGACCGTGAATCCTTGGATCGTCGAGGGATCCAACCTCTTCGAACGTCAATACCCCCTGTATCGACTCGGCATCCAACGCCAGATACCGTCCGCCCAATAACACGATAAGAAATCGTGATGGAGAAGCTGGCAATGAAATTCCTGTCATCGGTTCTCGGACGACCAAACCAAGACCCTTTTACTCATTCTCTGTAACAAGCCTCATTTCGTCAATCGATACGAGTATTTCCGCAATGTTGCTTGCGCAGCACGGGAGCCTTTCCCAGCCAGCGTGCCACCTCCTGCAACAACATCCGTTCTTCTACCGGCTTGGTGATGTACGAATTAGCACCGAGGTTGATTGCCATCTGCCGATGCTTGTCTCGCGCCCTTGTCGTCATGACGACCACCGGCGTTTGTCTGGTTTCCGGGCGGCTTCTGAGAGCTTGAATTATTTCAAATCCATTGAGCTTCGGCATTTCGAGATCGGTGAGGATCATCCGATACTTGGTCGTTGATGCTTTTCGAAGTCCATCTTCTCCGTCAACTGCCGTATCAAACTGATATCCAGCCAACTCCAACATCCTTCCTACGAATTTGCGAATGCTCAATGAATCGTCTATCAAAAGCAGGCGGGCCTCTAGCTGCTCATTCGATAATTGCTCTTGTGGTGGAGACTGTTCCGATTCCGGCGTGGTCTTGAAAAAGAGAGTATGGGAAGCCGATTCTTTCAGCTCTCTCGTCGTCAACCGGTTAGGATCGAGCACAAGAACAACCCGTCCTTCTGGATCGATGGTCGCGCCTCCAAAACACGAATGCTCCAATAATTTCAGTGATCCAAGGCGCTTAATGACGATTTCTTGGCGGCCCAACAGTTCGTCGACGGCTAATCCCATGGTCGTTCCCGCTGTCCGAACGATCACCACGGGCATGGTCCAATCAGCAACTCCCGGCTGTCGACGAAGAATGTTATAGAGCGAGTGTATTTCAATCATTTGTTCGTTGATCTGTAAGAGTGTGCGACTGCCCTCCTTGCGCACGGAGGAAGGTGTCGGCATCGTGACTTGCTGGATGCTCGGGAGCGGAATCGCATATTTTTCAGTGCCGACTCGCACGAGTAACGCAGTTGCGATCAGGAGGGTGAGCGGAAGATGCAAGGTAAATTTGGTACCAATACCGGGTTCAGATTCAATATCGATATGCCCGTTCATGCCTTCAATGACTCGTTTGACTACATCTAATCCTACGCCTCGACCTGCTTGATCCCCCACCTTGTCGGCTGTGGAAAAGCCAGGCATGAAAATCAACTGAAGGATGTCCGTATCCGACATGGCTTGTATGTGGTGTGATTGAGCGAATTGAATCTTGCTGGCTTTGGCTCGTATTTTCTTCAAATCCAAGCCTGCTCCATCGTCTTCCACCTCGATAATGACTGAATTCCCACGATGAGCCGCATGGAGGTAGACGGTTCCGACTGCCGGTTTGCCCTTCGCGATTCGATCCGCCGTCGGCTCGATACCGTGATAGACCGCGTTTCTGACCAAATGCACCAATGGATCCACCAATCGTTCCACGATTCCGGTATCAACTTCTGTCTGCTCACCCGATGTGACTAAGGATACTTCCTTGTTTGACGCTCTGGCGATTTCTCTGACCGCTCGACGAAACCTGGTGAAGGCTGTCCCGATTGGCACCATGCGAGTACGGGCGATTTCGTCTCGCATCTCCAACGTCAATTGTTGCAGTTGACTCATCTCGTCGTGGGCTCTTTGGATGGACCCATCCAGTTGCGACATCGACTCACTGATATCGGCAGTGATTTCCCCGATACGTCGAGCCAAAATATTGAAATCGTCATACTTGTCCAGCTCAAGGTTGCCAAAATCGCCGAACACGGGTAGGTCTTGCCCTGCAGGCAGGGTCGAACTACTCGGTGCTTCTTGATAGGTAAAAGTGTGTTTGT
>JACRQB010000048.1 GCA_016222925.1 Nitrospirota bacterium
ATCGAGTCCGCCGGCCTTGCCAGCACTGCCTGGTCGCCTTTCTCCACGATCGGCCGTTGAATCAGATCTGGGTGTTTCACCATCAGGTCTAGGAGCTCATCGTCGGAGAGCTGTTTCTTTGCCAGGCCCAGTTCTTGGTAGATATCTTCTTTGGTTCGCAGCACCTCCCTAGGGGACAGGCCGGTCTTCCTCAAGATGGCTTTTAATTGTGCTTTAGTAAACGATTGCTCGTAGTAGTTGATGGCCTTGAAGGGTTTGCCGCTGTCCTTGAGCATCTGTACGGCTTGTCGGCATGTCGTGCAGGTCGGTTTGTGATAAATCGTGATATCTGCCATAGTTACTCCTTGGTGAGAAGACGCGTCTTGACGAGTTTTTTCAGTCTATGATTTAGATCCCGGTCTGTGGTGTTCTTGCAACAAGGTCGTGTATGCCGTGGGTTGGAACCAGCTCTGCCGGTCAGTTTGCCTGTGCCACTGCCTCCCAGCGAACACTGAAGGATCTCCGTATCAAGCGGAAGGGACAGCCAATCTTTGTCCTTGGGCATGTGCTTGCTCGCAAAGGACAGGAAGCGACGTTCGACGCCTTCAACGACCGACTCGCCGTGGTCAAGTTCAGTGACGAGGGGCTTGTGGGGTATGACCCACGAGAGCTTCTTCTTCCGACTGAAATTGATGAGCACGGCGTTCCCTATTTTGAGATTCGGACCTGCCGCTCCTGCGACGTCCTCTTCCCTCTCACCCTGGCAGAACGCGAGTCAGACCAGGAACCGGAGCAGTGCCCAGACTGTACCGCCTGATCAGCCTGGCCTTCAGCAGCCCGCTGAGAAACTAATTTCAGGATGCTCAAAAAGGCTGTCCAGCAAGGCCGCAGCAAGTGAAGAGGTGAGGCGTACGCTTCGGTACGTTGAACCTCTGAGCGATGCGAGAACGAAGCTGGAAGTCTTTTTCAGCATCCTGAGAGATGTTAGTCGACCAAGGGCGCAACTTCCAAGGCCTTTTTGAGCAGGCAATCTCCCGCATAGCCCTGTAACACCATCGGGAGCATGGCCCCGTCGATGGCGCGCACCGAGTGGATTCTGAATCCCTCGGAAGACTTCTGGCCTTCGAGCTTGAGCGCATGGCAGATTTCCAATTGTTTCCAGGCTAAATTTGACAGGATATGATCAGAGGCCACCAGCTCCATGTCGGTGACCGATCCGTCGATTGCGACTTTCGCCGGAACTCGTGTCCTATCCTTCGGGAGCTCGCTGACGACGGCGAACGCGAGCACATCCTCTTCTATTCCGGCGGAGGCCGTGCGCGCGACGCCTGCCAGCACGATGAGAATGCTGCAGAGGAGGAAGGCTGGGTGTCTCATTCACGTCTCTCGTTCATCACTTCGTCCGGCCCTCGTTGTTGATGTGCTCTAAATTCAGTATGCCAAGCACGATTTTCCATTGCAAGAATGACGTACTGTCATGCTAGGGTAACGAGCAGCATCACAAGAGTTCTTCTCATGTGAGGATAGATCATGCCCCATGATTTCATGCCAGGCTTGGCTGGTGTTCCCGCCGCGACCTCATCGATCAGCGATGTCGATGGTCAACGCGGCATACTGGAATACCGCGGCATTCGAGTTGAGACCCTGTGTGCAGATTCATCCTATTTGGAAACCGCCTATCTCCTCCTATTCGGGCATCTTCCCTCAGCGGCTGAATTCCAACAATGGACCACGGACGTGACCCGTCATCGGCGCATCAAGTTCCGTATCATTGATTTGCTGAAGTGTCTACCGGAGCAGGGACATCCCATGGATGCGCTCCAGGCGGCGGTGGCCGCGCTCGGCATGTTTTATCCAGGCCGTCAGGTCAAGGACGTCGAGAATAACTATTGGAGCGCGGTGCGACTGGTCGCCAAGCTGCCGACGATCGTCGCGGCTTGGGCAAGGTTGCGTCACGGCGATGATCCGATCCCGCCTCGGGATGATCTTGGGTTCAGCGAGAACTTCTTATACATGCTCACCGAGTCAGTCGCTCCATCCGTGTGGGCGGACATCTTCGATGACTGTTTGATCCTTCATGCCGAACACACCATGAACGCATCCACGTTTACGGGATTGGTCACGGCTTCGACGCTGGCTGATCCCTATACGGTTGTGGCTTCCTCGATCGGCGCACTGAAAGGCCCCTTGCACGGGGGCGCAAACGAAGAAGTGGTGGTGATGCTCCGAGAGATCGGCGCTCCGGAGAAGGCGAGGCCGTACGTCGAACGTGCCTTACAGAATAAGAAAAAACTAATGGGATTCGGCCATCGTGTCTACACGGTCAAGGACCCTCGGGCCACGGTTCTACAGGAACTTTGTCGGCGCTTGTTCAAGGAATGCGGAAGCTCGCCGCTGTATGAAGTGGCATTGGAGGTGGAAGCGGCAGCCGGGGCGGTGCTCAATCACAAAGGTATCTATCCCAACGTTGATTTCTACTCCGGCATCATCTACGACAA
>JACRQB010000024.1 GCA_016222925.1 Nitrospirota bacterium
ATCCACTACTAATCCATCGGTCTCGAGCCCGATGGGGAAAGCGCCCCATCAACACGCTTTCAGCTACGGTAAAGGGAAAGAGCATCTGCGTATCTTGCGGCACCACGCCAACCAGACAGGCGACTTCCCGCTGAGCCTTCGCCGAGAGATCCTGTCCGAATAGGGAGATATGGCCTTGCTGAGGAGTCATCAGTCGCGCCAGTACTTTCAGTAAGGAGGTTTTTCCAGATCCGTTCGGGCCAACCACACCCAGCACCTCACCTTCTTGCACGTGAAAGGAGATGTCATCGAGAATCCATCTGGTCGCTTGTGATGCATGCGACGGATATCGAAACCGAACAGACTGGATATCGTAGGCATGGTCTCGCTCTAGGAGAGGGGTTGAATCACTGCTCATCATTCCTATCGCTCGATGTTGCCTCGTCCCACTCATGCCAAGCGATCCTTTCGCCAGAGCAAGAGGTAGATAAAGAACGGCCCACCGGCCAGAGCGGTGATAATACCAACAGGAATCTCCGTCGGTGCGATCAGTGTCCGCGCCACCGTATCGGCACCCATCAGGAAGGTGCCTCCAACCAACGCCGATGCAGGAAGCAGTAAGCGATGATCGGCACCGATCACGAGCCGTACGGCGTGGGGAACGACCATGCCAATAAAACCGATCATTCCACTGACAGACACCACCGCTCCCGTCACCAATGCCGTCAAGACAAACAGCGACCGCTTCGCCTGTTCTGTATCGATACCAAGCGTACGGGCAGACTCTTCTCCTAACGCCAAGATGTTGAGGACGCGCATATGACGAAAAAGCAGAAAGAGGCCGATCGAGAGATAGATCATGAGCCCAACCAAGCTGCTATAGGTGGGAGCGGTGAGTGTTCCCATCAACCAGGCCATCATGCCATACGAACGATTCGGTTCAAGGATCGACGTAATGAACATAATTAAGGCTGAAAAGATGGCGTTAAGAATCACCCCGGTCAACAGCAGGCTATGGATCGGCAGCTGACCATAGGTGGCAGCCGTTCGATAGATCACGACGAGCGCCAAGAGGCCTCCGGCAAATCCACAGGCGGGCAGCGCAGTTTCCGCAAGAAAAGTGCTTCCTACTCCGAACAAGATCCCCACTGCAGCTCCAAGCGCGGCACCGCTGGAGACACCCAGGAGATAGGGATCGGCCAACGGATTCCGTAATAGTGCCTGCAAGGCAACTCCCACAGAAGCCAGGGAGCAGCCAACCAAAAATCCTAGCAAGATTCGTGGCAGTCGCACCTGCAGCAGAATGGTTTTTGCAATATCCGATGTTTCATCAGTACTGTCCTTCAAGCTGACCGTGTCAAACAACGCTCGTAAGACCTCCCTATACGCAATCGGTTGGGCACCGAAGTGGAGGCAGATCAGGCCCACGACAACGGCCGTGAGACTAAGAACTCCAAGTGTCGCCATCCAGCGTGAGTTCGTAAGGATCGCGCCTGGAGAGACCATACGGCCAGGTTCGTGAGATAAGACTTCCGTGCAGGACTCAGGCTGAACCATGGCTGGAAGCTGTTTCAACATATCCTCACGGACGAAGCGCACCATCACTGGAACCGAACGCGTCCGGATGGATGGCTCGAGCCAGTTGCTCTAACCCGTCAACAATGCGAGGCCCCGGACGATTTAAGAGGCTCGATGAGACCTCATGGAAACGCTGATGCTTCACGGCGGAAAGCGAGTTCCATCGCCGCCACTGCTGTTGCTCGCTGCGTGGCACCGCTTCTACTTCTCCGCTTGGGAAAATCAGTACCTCCGGATCTTCCTTTAACACGGTCTCCATGCTCAGTCTCGGATAGGCGTCGCTCGCCTGCGTCGCAATGTTCATCCCTCCTGCCACACCGATCATCTGATGGATAAAACTTCCCGGCCCCACGGTAATCAACGGCTGGCTATTCAGGACATACAGGACACGTCTGGCTGGTAAGGGCTCAACCTTGCGTCTAATCTCAGTAATACGCTGACGCATCAGTTGGGTCACCGCGTTCGCCACCGAGACTTTCTCAAACATCTGTCCCAACGTATGAATCTGAAGCGGGATATCTTCTAAGGTGTGCGCATCGAGTACGAATACAGGAATCTTGAGCTGCTCAAGCTTCACCTGCAGATCTGGACGGAGAAAGTCCCTGGGCGCCAATACCAATTCCGGCCTGAGTGTGATGATGGCTTCCACACTGGGATTGGCATACCCCACCTTGGCTTTGGACTTTGCTGCCGACGGATAGTCACAAAACTCCGTAACGCCGACGATTTGTTCCTCCAACCCAATGGAGAACAGCATTTCGGTAATACTCGGAGCCAGCGACACGATACGCGCCGGTGGCTTGGCCAAATAGATTCGATGTCCGGCATCATCCACAAATGATCGTGTTGAGACATGGGCCATGAACGGCATGCCGGTGAGGATTCCCTGCTGTCGTCGCTTCATCTCACCTGACTCTCCTTGCCCACTTTCGGCCGCCAGCGCGAACAACACCGACAGCGCCACCGGGAGCACGGTTATGAGGGGGTGATATCCTTGCCATCGCTTCAAAAGAAAAAATCCCCAAGGCCTACACAGACCTTGAGGATTGCACCCGCTTCTTCATCCTCACCCGTTCCCCAGCCTCGAGGGAACACTGGTCAATTCTCCGAGCAGGTCTTCTGGCTCATGGTTCACCCTACTCCCCGTGCCTTCCCATCCAACATGTGAAGCGTCATTCGTCGTTCGTGAAGCGCCGGAATGAAAACTCTTACAAACTACGCTTCACGAGATACGTTTCACGTGCCAGACAGTGGCTGTTCCGGGTTTCGTCCCCATTCACAGCGGCGGGACCGCGAAGGAGTTGCACCCTCTTCCCTTACTCTGGAGTTATACTGGCAGCACAATAGGAGAGGGCGGCAAAACTTGTCAAGCTCAGTTATAGCCGCAGAGGCTCATCCCGTTACTCAGGGGCTATTCTCTTTTTGCTCATGAGAGTACACCTCGTGCTTGTGACCATTCATGCAGCTGTGGTATTATCATCCGATTTTGATCAGGTTCATTTCGTTAAGAAGGAGAACGACCGTGGCATGGATGTGTGAGATTTGCCAAAAGAAGCCGGTATCGGGCAACAATGTGAGTCACGCAAACAACAAAACCAGGCGAGTGTTCAACCCTAATCTTCAAACTGTTCGTGCGGTGGTGGATGGGAGTCATAAGCGTATCCGCGTCTGTACGCGCTGTTTGCGTTCCGGGTTAGTCCAAAAAGCGGTCTAAGGGCGTTTCCCTCTTCACACGCACGTTACGGCGCCCCCCAGAGAATCCGACCTCCTCGCTCGACCAGCTTGATGACCGATGGATCATCAGGGGAGAGCGTCAGGGTGCGGTTACCGTCTTTGCTCCTGAGTACGAGCCCGACTTCGCCATTCGCGTCCAACCCGAGGCCGGCCCTGGCTTGCCCCTTTGCGTCCAGCAGTAAAAACTCCTCGGCATTCACTCCATTCTGTTTCTGCGCTTCAGCCGATTTCGGCAAAAACACCTGAGCGCTGAATAGGCCACCGACCATGCCTCCGAAAAATGCCGCCGTGCAGAGCAAAAGCATCTGTTTGTGCGTCACGACCGATCCTTTCATGAAAGACGGTTGAAGTCGCGAAGAGGGGTAGAATACGCCCCAACCAAACACTGGAGGTTGTTATCCGACGGAGACAATTGCAGCAAGAATTGTAAGAGTCGTCGGCACGAGCACGCGTGGTTTGGAGCGGGCGATGGGATTTGAACCCACGACAACTTGCTTGGGAAGCAAGGACTCTACCACTGAGCTACGCCCGCTCGCTGATTTGCATCCTACGCGGGTACTTCACAGCAAGTCAAGAAAGTGATGCTCTCCTTCATGATCTCAATTTTGCAATCGCAAACTTCTTTTTCCCGATCTTGAGGCGGCGTTGTTGATTCACTTCAAAAGCAATGAGCTTGTCGGGATTTGTTTCCTTGATGCCATCGACTTCGATTCCGCCTTGAATGATCAAGCGCCTCGCTTCACTGCCGCTGGAAATCAAACCCGTTTTTGCGATCAGCTTCGCAAGCTTGATGGAAGTCTCTCTCTGACATATCTTCAGGTTTCAGATCTACACGTTTGTCTGGCTCATCCGGAAATTCCTTGGCCTGAAACTTTTGCTGAAACTCCCCTCTGGCCTGCCGGCCTGCATCCGTACCATGGTAACGAGCCACGATCAGCTCGGCGAGTGTCTGTTTCGCCTCCATCGGATGAAGCGATTTGGCGTGCCCAAGGTCCTCTGTCGTCAGCAATTCATAGTACCGATACATTAAGACATCGCTGATCGACATGACTTTTCCAAACATCTCCCCCGGCGTGTCTTCCAATGCGATGTAATTCCCGACGCTCTTGCTCATCTTCTTGACGCCATCTGTCCCCTCGAGCAAGGGCATCGTGATGACGACTTGGGATTCCTGGCCATAGTCCCGTTGTAACTCGCGTCCCACCAGTAAGTTGAGCCGGGTCAAGAATCTTGAAAATCTGGCGTTGGTAGGTCTTGGCGTTCTCAAGTACCTGTTCTTTTGTCAATGCTCTACGGGTTTCGGAGACGCCGGTTGGATCACCGATCATCCCTGTAAAATCACCGATCAAGAAAATAACTTGGTGACCAAGATCCTGGAAGTGTTTCAACTTATGAATCAGGACCGTATGTCCAAGGTGAAGATCCGGCGCTGTCGGGTCAAAGCCGGCTTTGACCCGCAATGGACGACGCTCCGTGAGTGCCCGCTTGAGCTTGGCTTCTAGCTCAGCAGGCTGGATCACCTCCACGGCGCCACGTCGAATAAGATCGATCTGCTGATGCACATCCTTCATAGCACGCGTCGCTCCGTCGTTCCTTTTGAATCTGATGTCGAAACCGTCACCAGCAATTTGAGCTGATCAAATTTCTTGGCACCGATACCCTTTACTTCACGAAGGTCTTCGATCTTCCGAAACCCTCCGAGTGATTCCCTAAAGGCGATCACCCGTTGTGCGAGGACCGCACCAATACCGGGCAAGGCTTCCAGCTCATCCGCCTTCGCCCGATTGAGATCCAACAACGGCCCAACTGGTGTGGATAACGGCTTCGCAAGTGCGACGACCTCACCATTCGGCTCCTGGCCGCTGCGACCAGGTTGCCCAGGCGCTTGCCCTACCCGATTATCCGGCCCCGTGGCCGGAACAGGAGCGACCTGCCGTTCAGCGGTGAGTCCAGACACATGACGCGGAGTTGTATGAGGGACCCCTATGATCAAGAAAACAATGCCCACCGTGACTGCCAGCATGCCAAGCTTGAGCGACAGTGAGGTGATCATTTTGCTGCCTGCTTTCGGAGCTGATGAATGGCGGCACCATCGACATCTTCCGCCGCTTCCATCACGCCCTCAGCGAGGGTTGGATGGGCATGAATCATCCCGGCCACTTGACCCACCGTGGCTCCCATCTGCAATGCCAATGCGGCCTCATGAATCAGATCCGCTGCGTGCGCGCCAAGAATATGGACGCCAAGAATCTTGCCGGTATCGGAATCGGCAATGACTTTGAAAAAGCCGATGATATCCCCCGTGGCTTGCGCCTTGCCCAAACCTGCATACCGGAAGCGGCCGATCTTCACCGCCTGATCGGGCTCCTGTCCCCTTGCCTGTGCCTGGTCCCGAGCCTGCTGCTCAGTCAGCCCAACACGCCCGATCTCGGGCAAGGTAAAAATACCGGCGGGGATCACGTCATACTGAATGGTCCGCGGATGTCCCAGAATATTTTCGACTGCCACCTGCCCCTGCGTCGAGGCGACATGGGCCAACATGGCCTTCCCCGTCACATCACCAATCGCATAAATACCCGATACATTCGTTTCCAGCCGCGCATCAACCAGAATTTCGCCACGCCGTCCAGTGGTCACACCGACCTGCTCCAATCCAATCCCTCGTGAGTTGAGCCCTCGGCCGACGGAGACTAAGAGCTTCTCTACGGTGATGGCACTGCCATCTTTCATCTGCACCAGAATCAATTCCGGTGATTGTTCTACCTTTTCGACTGTGGTACCCGTCAGCACCGTGACGCCACGTTTTTTCAATTCACGAGTCATGGTGGATGAGACTTCTTCATCCTCTAACGGCAAGATCCGTGGCATCAGCTCAACCATCGTCACCTGCGTGCCAAGCCCGCTATACAATGAGGCAAACTCAGAGCCCTCCACGCCACCGCCAATAATCATGAGACTGGCCGGGATCTGTGTAAGATCCAGTATCTGCTGGCTGGTCAGAATTTGTCGTCCATCGATTGGAAATTGAGGAAGGTTGGGCCACGATGATCCGGTGGCAACGACCAACGCGTCAGCCTGGATCTCGCACTGACTCCCATCAGATTTGGTGACCACGATGGTCCGCGTATTCTTGATCGTTCCCTGCCCACTTATGTGATCAATGCCCCACCCCTTGAACAACGTCGTAATCCCTTTCACAAGGGTCGCCACGACTTTATCTTTTCGCGACACCATCCGTGCAAGGTCATAGGCGACAGGTCCCTGAAACAGGAGTCCCAGCTCCTCCGCTTTTTTTAGTTTGTCGCCAAGTTCTACCACGGAGAGGAGGGCTTTACTCGGAATGCAACCCCAGTTGAGGCAGACTCCACCAAGCTTCTCTCGCTCGATGACCGTCACTCGAGCGCCGAGCTGTGCTGCACGGATAGCAGCCACATATCCACCGGGGCCGGCACCAAGAATGGCAATATGAGTTGGAGAAGTCATGTGGATCAGTCACTCATTGTCGATTCAGGCATTGCTGACCGTCACCGATGATCCAATCACGCAATGATGCAGAGATCCAACAGACAGGACACTCAATGTTTTTGACTGGCGAGAAAGGCTTCGTACTGAGCAGCCGTCATTAACTGATCAACTTCCGCCGGATCGGCCAGATCGATGATCGCGATCCAACCCTTGCCGTAGGGATCGGAATTCACCACTTCAGGATTATCTTTAAGGGCGGTGTTAATCCGGCTCACCGTTCCGCTCACCGGCGTATAGAGCGTAGAGGTTGTTTTCGTCGATTCCACTTCACCGATCTGTTGGCCGACCTTGACTGAGACGCCCACTTTGGGCAGATCCAGAAACACGATATCGCCTAAGGCATCCTGCGCGAAATCACTGATACCCACAGTCGCTTGTTTCCCATCGAGGCGAACCCACTCATGTTCTTTGTGAAAACGCAAATCGGATGGAATCATGTCGGCTCCCTATGAAGAAAGTTCAACGTGAGATCAGGCGAAACGAACGGACACTCCCCCTCGGTCACCACTCAATCTCAGCCAGATCTTCTAACTTTTTCAGGATGGTAGTTGGGGCCGACTGGCGTTGTCAAGGAACGATCTGCGCAGAGCCGAAGCGGAGGATCGTAGCCCATTGAGCCTGAACCGGTTCTGACTCCGAAGAGGTTCCGCTAAGCAAAAGGCGGAGGAACAGCAACAGCGCTGTTCCTCTTCAACGGTACCGGTCAGAGCCGGGAGGGTGAGGAGCTCCTCGCGCCCCAAGACAGGAAGGTTAACGGAAAATCTCCATGCCGGGGAAGAAATACCCAATCTCGAATTGTGCAGTTTCCGGCGAGTCGGAACCATGCACGGCGTTGAATTCGATATCCGCTCCGTGTGCTTTGCGGATGGTCCCCGCATCGGCTTTCGCTGGGTCGGTCGCCCCCATCAGCTCACGATTCTTTTTGATGGCATTGTCACCCTGCAACACAAGGACAACTGCAGGCCCGGAAGACATGAAGCTGCAGAGACTCCCGAAAAAAGGGCGCGCTTTATGTACGGCATAAAACCCCTCAGCCACCGACTGAGACATGTGAATCAGCTTGATCGCCACCGGCTTCAGCCCGGCCTGCTCATAGCGATTGATAATATCTCCCACGACATTCTTTTTCACAGCATCCGGCTTGATGATGGCCAACGTTCTTTCGCTCATGATATCAACGATTCCTCCAGATAGTTAATGCATGCACTGAACGGCGCGGTTCATTATAGGGGGGGCTTCTTCCGCCTTGCAACTATCTGCGGGATGGGGGGACATGCTTCAGTGGATCTCTGCAGCGTTACGATTGCCGTTCGATGACGACAAGCATGCGGAAGGCAAGTAGGTGCCCCAGTCGCTCCAGCATAGGCTCCAAGCGCAGCATCGGTATGATCATCCATTGAGGCAGAAGCGAGGGATGGTCAAAGCCGCCGCTCAACGGATACGCCGCGCAGGCCATTCGTCGGATGTGTTGAACAGCGAGTCGAGGAGACAGTCGACCGGCTCCGAGTGCAACCAGCGATAGATCGGCCACGACGCCCAGGAGATATACGGATCCATCACCACAATCCTGCCGCCGACCCGAAGCGCGCGCTGCGCATCATCGAAAAAGAGCGTGACATTTTCAATATGATGGAGAGCATCAAACAGTACTAGATTTGCCAAGGACTCGGATTGAAACGGGAGGCGCTGCGCATCTGCGACGACATTCAACCACGGCAGCATGACCACGTCGGTACAACAGACTGTAGGCACATACTCTTTCAGATTGCCAGTCCCTCCGCCGAGCTCAACCGTAGGCCCAGGCACTAACCAAGCGACGATCTCCCTATACCAATCTTCATACAGCCGTCGAAGCACAGGCTTCTGCTGCCATACGGTCCGATGCCGATGGAGAACGTCCTCGGACATCACACGGCCTTCAGACGAAAGAACCCATAGACCGTCATCTTCAGCAACAACCACCCGTGCGCAAATCGCTGGATATTGGTAATGCCATACGCCCGCGCTTGATACCGAATCGGAATCTCGACTATCTGCAGATTCAGCTTTGACGCCCCGAATAACAGGTCGAAATCTCCAAAGGGATCAAAATCTCCAAAATATTCCCGATTCGCCGCCAATCGTTCGTAATCGCGCCTGAATAGGACCTTGGTTCCACACAGCGTATCTTTAATCCGCTGATTCAAAAGCCATGAGAACGCCAGACTAAAACACTTGTTCCCGATCAGATTGAGCAACCGCATGGCCTGAGCTTCCATAGGATAAACAAGGCGACAGCCGTTGATGAATTCGCCCTTTCCAGTCGTAAGTGCCTCGTAGAACGTCGGTAGGGCTTCCGGCGGCATCGTCAGATCCGCATCAAGAATCATGAGCACGTCACCGGTGGCATGGGCAAAGCCTTTGCGCACCGCGTCACCTTTCCCCTTGCCGTCTTGCACCAGCAGCTTGATATCTTTGCCCGGATAGCAGGCCATCAGGCGCCGAATCTCTTCCGGCGTCCCGTCGCTCGAGTGCCCATCGACAAAAATGATCTGTTGGCGGCCGCCGAATCGTGGAATTCGTCTGAGCGCCGCGTCGATATTTCCACGTTCATTTCGACAAGGGATGACGATCGACGTCGAATAGGGACGTTCCAGTCTCCGAAGGCGCGGACGAGCCACCACATAGTGACTGAGACAGAGTGTACGAACTCCCGGTAGATGGGCGAGGACTTTGTTGCAAAATGAGGAAAGGAACGGAATCTCTATCGGTAACAGCAATCGCCGTTCCGTCTTCACCACCTCAAAGTCAGCCAAGCGTAAAAGATTCTCGATGTCCTCCGGAGAGAGCCAACTTTGCTTCGGCTGAGGCATCTTCCACCCAAGCATTTCGCTGAGTCGAAGAACCGGTTCCCACAGATAATTGTAGTAGGAGACAATGATGCGCGTGTGCGCAGTGCAGGCTTGGTGCAACCGCCTTAAGGCGGCTCCCACATCCTGCAAGTGGCCGACCACATCAGCGAGAATAATGACGTCGAAGGTTTCAGCAATCTCCAACGTCTCCGCATCATCGACTCTGAACTCCAAGGCGGGATGGCGCCGAGCCGCTTGCTTGGCCATTTCCGGACTCAGCTCGATACCGACACCACGCACCGGTCCAAGCGCGGCGAGCAAATTACCTAAGCCCGAACCAATTTCAAGCACATGTAACCCTTCGGGCACGAGAAATTTGAAATAGCGAGCCTGATCGTCGTAGTACGCCCTAGCTTTCTGCTCCCATTCCATTCGCCATGCGGCCCAGGCATCAAAGTGATCACGGGTTGCCTGTTTCCTCGCATCCGTCGGCGATTGACTCCTTGTTTGAAACAGATCGTCAGCCTCGGTGGACACCAAATCCAATGAGGCTGGAGCGGAGGGTAGTTTAGAAACTCGAGCCGGTTCCATCGATACCTATACGAAGGGTCTTGTGAATCAAGACTAACATCTGATCGATACAACCGCACGTGATTTCAATTACTTACGACAGAATAAGACAGAGTAGCTACACTAGTGAAGACAATAGCCATGGGTCGATCAGGCTGCACGGCTATACGAGATGATTTAGAGGGCTTGTAGAGATCGCAATGCAGCGACTGAACCTTTGTCCTCAGGGACAGTGCAAGGGAGTTTGAGCATGCAGGTTATCATCACCTTGGTTGTTTGTATTGGCTTCATGATTGCTGGTTTTACGTTATTCATAGACGACAATGATTAAGAGAACCAGTCGGTCCTGTCAGCAGTCCTGCCACACTATCAAACACTTGTCGACGTCCCATTCATGAATTCGGGATGCGCGCGATAATCCCTCTCCGACCAGGAGTACAGAGAAGTTTGGCATGGCACACGGAGGGGTTAGCGGACAGGTCGGTTCACAGAGCAGATCTGCTCTGTGAACTAATGGTAGCGTTTAGAGATTGTGGGGTGCGACATCAGCGATCGCATTCGAGGCCATATTGCTTCTGAATCGATTCTGCGACATCCGCCGGCTCTTTGGTGAGGAGCGCACAGGTGGTGAAATTGCCAACAACCTTCTTCTTGCTCTTATCGATATACGTCCAATCGATGATCTCCGTCTTTGCAAATGCGTACGACTGTCCCTTCTTGACCGATCGAATCATCGGGAGGTTGTCGATCCGTCCAGACCAGAGCTCTCCTTGTACCTTTAGGTTGGAGAGCCAGAGATATTCTTGCTGGTCGCCTTCACTCACTCTGACCTTGACCGAATACTGATGAGTGTTGGGTGGTGGTGATCCGGCTTTTCGAAGAAAATCTTCCAAGCCCGCCCGGGCGCGTTCCATCGCTTTCTGCATCGCAGGGTCCTCATCACTGAATTCGACCGCACTGTCCTTCTTGGCCTTGTCAGTGAACGATTGCGAAAACGCAGAGGGGGATATCAGGATCGCCAGCAGGGCGACGCTCAGCACGACACGTCGTTGCATAGAAGCCTCCAAGAGCCTACGGCTTACTGCGAATGAGAGGAGCCCACTATTTCTCGGGCATCTTGAACTCGTCCTGACTGCAAATCAAGATCGTTCACACTTTCAGCGTCTCACAAAACTGTTGTGCACACCCACACCACTATCTCGAAGAGGAAGAATTTATCTATTTTTGTTACTCTGCCACATATGTCCCCTCGCCGCCACGCCCGCCCTGCTCGCCCCCGCCATCCTCACCCAGTGAGGTCGATGGCGCGCTTCGTTCATCGGCGGTGGCAGAATCTCTGCACGTTTCTCCGGGCCGTCGGTCGAACGCCACCCGCGACACGGGTGGGAATCAGTGCCCTCCTGCTTTTCGTCCTCCTGTTGGGGATCAATTGGGCCTATCACACGTTTTATAAACCGACGGAATTGTTCTTTCCAGTGGAGAAGGCACTCAGCAAGAATCCCCGCCAAACGTGGCAAGAATACGGCGCGTTGTTCGAGACACATTCGACAGCCATTCTGACACCCGAGCTGCTCGCTGCCTTGGCTCAAGCCGAGGGCTCGGGGAATCCCGTGGCACGAACCTACTGGCGGTGGCGCGTCGTCTCGTCTAATCCGCTGGAGTGGTACCAACCGGCCTCGACGGCAGTCGGCATGTTTCAAATTACCGACGGCACGTTTCTCGAAGGGACGCGCTATTGTATCCATAACCATGTCGTTGTCGAAGACGGGCCCTGGCACAACCTCAACTCTTGTTGGTTTAACAGTCTCTACACCAGAATCATCCCAGGTCACGCGATCGAGCTGACGGCCGCGTTCCTCGACCGTCATGTGGCAAAATTGGTCGGAGAACAACCGGCGACGTTCCAGCAGAAGCATGACCTAGCCGCAGTCATCCATCTCTGCGGTGCCGGGGCGGGCCGTGACTATACGAAGCGGAACTTTCGTCTCACACCCCACCAACGCTGCGGCGACCATGATGTGAGGACCTATCTCCTGAAGATTCAGACATTCAAACAGCAGTTTGCTGCGCTGAAGTCATAGGTGCGTACCGAGATACACGGAACAGAAGACGGGGTCAGCTTGACGGTTATCGGTTCTCACCACGACACGAACGGAGCTCTCCCAACAATCCGAGTGCGTCATGAAGAGCGAATGCATATCTGAACTATTCACGCAGTGTCCTTCCACGGTGATCACGTGAGTCAATCCATCACCCTATTGAGCGCTCTCGTGACGAGGTATTCATGGTATGGTGACCGCGGCAATGTGGCACTGTTGTGCGAGGGTGCATCTTCATGGATTCAGATGGACCGAAAGTATTACGGAAGACGGTCTTGGCGGGTGCAATTGGTAATGTGCTGGAGTGGTATGACTTTGCCCTCTTTGGATACTTCGCGCCGGTCTTGTCTCGTCTCTTCTTTCCTGCGTCGGATCCGTCGTTGTCGTTAATCGCCACATTCGGTGTGTTTGCCGTCGGCTTTCTGGCCAGACCACTGGGTGCGCTGCTGTTTGGGCACTGGGGTGATACCAGAGGCCGGCGAGCGGCCTTGGCTTGGTCCATAATTTTAATGGCGTTGCCCACCTGCTTGGTCGGCATGTTGCCGACCTATGCTCAGATCGGGCTTGCTGCACCGCTCATACTCACCATGCTGCGCTTTCTTCAGGGTCTCTCGGTCGGTGGAGAATTTACGGGGTCCGTTACCTTCCTTGTTGAACATGCCGCACCCACCGAGCGAGGCTACATCGGCAGTTGGGCGGGGTTCAGCGCACAGATCGGCGCGCTGTTAGGTTCTGGTGTCGGAACCGTGGCGACGCTGAACCTCTCGTCGGAGGCACTCGAAGAATGGGGATGGCGCATCCCGTTCGTGGCGGGAAGTGTCATCGCGTTGGTCGGCTGGTATCTTCGACGGCGCACTCCAGAGTCGCCGGCTTTTGAACAGCTGCAACAATCGGGTGTGGTGTCGTCCTCACCCATCCGAGAATTGTTCACATCCCACCGTGCGCCGCTCCTACAAGTGATCGGTCTCGTCCTGGTACATGGCGTCGGGTTTTACATCTTCTATGTGTTTCTGCCCACCTATCTGACCAAAGTGACCGACCTCCCGATGGGAACGGCACTGCTGATCAACACAGTGTGCATGGCGCTGTTGGCGATGCTGATTCCGTGCATGGGCAAGCTGTCCGATCGAGTCGGGCATCGATGGGTACTGGCCATCGGCGCCGCAGGGCTGACCCTCGGCTCAGTCCCGTTCTTCTCGTGGTTGAGCAGCGGCCAGCTCGTGCTGATCGTCACGGCTCAAATCCTGATGACGGTGTTTGTGTCAGCTTATATGGGTCCGTTCTTTGCCATCGTGGCGACGCTCTTTCCAGTCGCAAGCCGCTACACAGGCCTCTCGATTTCGTACAATATTGCCTCGGCTCTGTTCGGCGGGACTGCCCCGTTGATGGCTACGGTAATCATGGACCGGAGTGGGAGTGCGCTTGCCCCTGGATGGTATGTCAGTCTGTGCGCCGTCCTGTCGTTGATCGCACTGTCCACGATTCGTGAAGAGAAGAAAGAGTCCGCCGAGGTTCCAGCCGGCACTCATTGACAGCGCAACTAGACATACGGTCTCTCCTATGAGAGACCTGTAGTCGCATGATCGATCAGACGATCCAATCACCCACCCTTTCCGGCCCACCGGTCTCGCGCTGGTGGGGATGTTTCCCCGACCTTCGCCGCGACACCCTTGGCTTTCTCATACAGTGTCAGGCCTATGGTGACGTGGTCAAACTTCCGATGGGGCTTGTCGTTGAACTGCTCTTGCGGCAGCGTGACGCCGCCATGTATGTGCTGAACCATCCCACCGATGTAAAACATGTACTTGTGACCAATCAAGACAATTATCGAAAGGCGCCCGTCCCCCCGGTCGAATCGCGCATCTTTGGTCAGGGTGTGCTTCACACGGAAGGCGAAATCCATCACCGTCAGCGACGGGTACTCCTACCCTTCTTTCATGGAAATCATGTTACCGCGTACACCGACCTCATTACGAGCCAGACTCGCGACCGTGTGGCTCTGTGGCAGGATGAAACAACCATCGACATCGGACAGGAAATGGCCCACCTCACCCTGTCGGTGATCTGGCGCCTTCTCTTTGGTCAAGACCTGCGGTCCGAGGGCGAGACCATTCGTGAAGCCATTGCAGTCGGTCAAAGTCTCATCAAGCTCCAATATGACTCTCTCCTCGCAAGCGTGACCCCTCTCTGGGTTCCCATCCCACGACATCGTCGGTTCACCCGTAGCTTCCGCCTGATCGAAGAGAGGCTGTTGCAATTGATGCACGAACGACGGATGGCTGCTGAGCCACATGATGACGTGTTATCTCTTTTACTGAGCGCGACCGATACAGAAGGGCGCCCGCTGAGTGATGAGGAAATTCGTGATGAACTCATGACCTTCTTGCTGGCCGGTCACGAAACCACCGCCAACGCGCTGACCTGGACGTGGTTTCTCCTGTCGCAATATCGGCCGGTTCGAGAACAGCTGACTCAAGAACTGAACGAAGTCTTGGGGGGTCGGCTACCTGACGCGGACGATCTCTCGCGCTTGCGCTACATGAAGATGATCTGGGATGAGTCGCTGCGCCTCTACCCTCCGGCCTGGACGCTGCACACCCGTCTTGCCCATGCGCAGGACCAACTTCCGTCCGGGGCAATCCTTCCACCAGGGGCCTGGGTCTTCATCAGCCCCTGGAGTTTGCACCGCAATCCACGGTGGTTCCCCGATCCAAACCGATTCGATCCTGAGCGCTTTTCAGAGGACCCGCAACGGACCCGCCCGGCGTTCACCTACATCCCGTTCGGCGCCGGTGGACGGCGGTGCCTCGGAGAGTCGTTTGCGGAGATGGAAGGACTGTTGATCTTGGCGACGATCGCCTCCACAGTTCGCTTACACTTGGTCAACGGGCAGACGATCCGTCCGGAACCGGTCATGACGTTACGCCCAGATGTTCCGGTGCAGATGATCGTTCAGCGAGTCGGGACCCCGGCACCACATCCCGCTGTGGCATAGCTCGCTTACTGATCCGTCTCCCTGCTGCTAGGCATCTCCCTGGTGATATGGTACAACTCGCGTCCTATTGTTGTCGGCGTTCGCAGCGAGGCGCGGGCTTGATGAGAAATTTCGTTGTACCCACTGCTTGGTTCAGCTTAGGGGTTGTCTCCTGCCTGCTCTTGTTGTCGGGATGTCTCTCGCCGATCACTCTGACGCGAGCCGTCATCGCCTACGACGAGGCCATCACTGAATCGCAATCCAAGCAACTGCTCGTGAATATCTCCCGAGCACAACACCATCAGCCGATTCACTTTACCGGCGTCTCCAATGTCGCGGCGACCTTCGATTTTCGTTTCACAGCCGGTGCCACACCGGCCCTCACCGGAGACGCCAGCCGGACGATCTTGCCTGTCATCGGCGGAAGCGTCGCTGAGAATCCGACGATCAGTATCGCGCCGATCGAAGGCGAAGAGTTTACCCAGCGCTTGCTCACACCGTTCCATGAGGCCAAGCTGACTTTGCTCCTGCGGCAGGGTATCGATATCGACCTCCTCCTCCGGCTGATGGCCAAAGAGCTTCGGGTAAGCCATCGCGATGGCACAATTGCCTATCGGAATAATCCAGCCGACAAGAAGGGCTACGAGATGTTCCGGCAGGTCGTCCTCCATCTCTCAGCCATTCAAGACCACAACAGTCTTTATGTCGAACCCCTGAGTATCGAACGAAGTTGGACAATTCCCGCCGACTCGGTTACGGCGGAAGGATTCAAAACGCTCGAACAGGAATACCAGGTGGCGTATAACGCGAAGGACAAGACGTTCACGTTGCGGAAACAGGTCGAAGGGGGCACGCTGATCACGAACTATGACCCGAACCTACTGTCCCGTGAAGAACGGGCCCGCTTGCAGAACGAAAACGAACAGGGACTCCCGCATGACGTGACGTTTGACATTCGCCCTGGGCATTTGGGCGGTGACTGGCCGCTGAAGGGAGAGTTTCGGCTACGCAGCTTCAATGCCATGTTGAACTTTCTGGGGCTCTCCATCGCTGAAGAGCCGGAGTACCATGTCGATAAAGACAACCGTACTCCCGATGTGGCCGAGAATCCAATCAAGACGATGGATCTGATCCTGTCGCCGTCAGCTCCGTCGGGACTGGACCTCGCGATGAAATCCCATGGGAACTACTACGCCGTCAACACGACCGGACCGCAGGCGCGCTGGAACCGTGAGGCTTTCAAACTCCTGTCGCAGCTATTTCAGATGACGGTCACGGAGATCCCGCGCGCCGGCGTGCCCAGCATTACCATCGCTAAATAGCCTGGCAAGATCCGGTGCGTTGGAGAGGGCTGGTCCCGACTACGCGTCCACTCGATCGAGGTTGGCCTTCGGTGGACGGCGGCCGATCAGATAAATAATGGCGGGAAAGAGCATAGTGGTGCCAGGGAAAATCAATCGGTATCCCCACCATGGCAAAGTCGGCTTGAAGAATCCCAGGCCAAGGGTCAACAGAATCGATGCCACGATTCCATAGACGTAGGCTGGTACAAGCGTCGTGGAATGATGCTCGCTGCGTTGCCTGGATGCTGCGATGAATCCCTTGATGAGGATATAGAGGGAGAAAATGATACAGGCGGTCCCATAATACACTGAGTAATCTTGCATAACCCCGACCTCGTTCTGAGCTCACGCGCGTTGTTCGACAGATACTATATAGCGTATCGCCTCCACTCTTGTCGAGCTGCCTCCCGCATGACCACGCTCCGCATCAATCTCGAGAGCTGTATTGAGCATATGTGTCAAAGGACGACGACCTCCGGCAACACGATTGCCGGAGGTCGTCTGAAAGACTGCGAGCTCCCAAGCATTGTGGATCAGAGCTGAGTCGTCTAGTCCTGCCTAGACGTCGTGGATTAAACAGCTTCCTTGGCCTTCCTCTGGGCCTTACCCTTCTTCGCCTTTGCGGCATTCTTCATCTCCTGCCTCTCAGCCTTGAGCGCATCGCGCTTCGCTTTCATCTCGGATTTCATCTGCTCTCGTTTGGCCTTCATCTCGTCCTTCATCTGATCTTTCTTGGCTTTGAAGTTCTCCTTCATTTGCTCATGCTCAGACGCCATGTCGCCCTTCGCCTCACTGGCCATTGAA